>JAGBGO010000050.1 GCA_017935905.1 Clostridia bacterium
GAGAAGGTTTTTCTGGAAGTGCGGGCGTCCAACGTTGCGGCACAAGCATTGTACGGTAAAATGGGTTTTCAAGTCATCGGAAAAAGAAAAGGGTATTATACCGGCAATGAAGATGCCGTGATTATGGAGAAAATGTGACGTAAGTAGTTTTAATATAGACTTGTTTGTGATATACTTCTATTGTTATGAAATAACAAGGAGGTATTTTTTTATGCTTTATGGAATTATTGCCGGCGTTGTCATTGTATTATTGCTGCTCTGCATCCGTATTGTACCCCAAGCAAACGAATGGGTTATTGAGTTTTTGGGTAAGTACTATACCACGTGGAAAGCGGGCGTTCATTTCTACATTCCGATTTTGGAACGCGTTGCAAAGAAAACCACCATTAAAGAACAGGTGCTGGATGCACCGCCTCAACCTGTTATTACAAAAGATAACGTTACCATGCAAATTGACGCAGTGGTGTTTTTTCGCGTATTTGATTCCAAAATGTATACTTACGGCGCTGTAAATCCAATTAGCGCTTTGGAAAATTTAACGGCAACCACCCTGCGTAATATTGTAGGTGAAATGGAGTTGGATGCAACCCTTACGTCTCGAGATATGATCAATGGAAACATGGCTGCGATTTTAGATGAAGCCACGGATCAATGGGGTATCAAAGTCAGCCGTGTGGAACTTCGCAATATTATTCCGCCCAAAGAGATCCAAAATGCCATGGAGAAGCAAATGAAAGCGGAGCGTGACCGAAGAGAAACGCTACTTCAGGCAGAAGGACATAAAGCGGCTGCGATTACCCGTGCAGAGGGTGACAAGCAGGCCATGATTTTGGCAGCGGAAGGTGAACGGGATGCTCGTATTGCAAGAGCAGAAGGTGAAGCAAAAGCCATTTTCCTTGCTCGACAAGCAGAAGCAGACGGTATTAAAGCGCTTAAAGAAGCGGCTGCTGACTATGCGGTACTGGAATTGAAGAAATATGAGTCTTTGATTCAAGTAGCTAACGGTCAAGCAGCAAAGATCATTATTCCTACGGATGCAGTTGAAGCGGTTACAAAGAACGTATTGTTCTCCGAAACCTCCGGTTTGGGTGATACAACCAAACCGGGCACAAAGCAGCCGGAGGAGGTCAAGGCTGATCCTTGTTGTGACTAATTATCCTCGTACTCCGTCAGCATCGTTTGTTTCTTAAACTGTTTCCGATATTCCATAGGCGTCAATTGATTGAGTGTCATAAACGCCCGGTTAAATGATCGAAGTGAATCATAGCCTACGTCCTGTGCGATGTGGGCTATTTTTCTATCTGTTAGGTGGAGCATTCGACACGCTAGTTCAATACGGAATGAATTGATAATGGTATTCAAATTCATATTCGTGTATTTATTGATAGTGTGGGAAACGTAGTATTTGTTCAGATGCAGATCGGCGGCGATGGTATCTAACGTAATGTTCTCGGTAAAATGGCGACTGCAATACTGAAGAATACTTTCTGCTGTATTTTCCATAGGTTTTCGTTCTTTCCAGGAAATAGAAGGCATCAAATAACTTAAAGCTAGATTCAAATAAGAACAAAGCTGTGTTTGGGCGTAAGGTCCTTGTACGGTTTGCATGCTCCGGAAAAATTGATCGGACGCGGATCCTTGGGGGACGTGAATTACGGAACTTTCTAAATCGTTCATCACAAAAACTTCTTCCATTTCCGATAAAGAATGGGTAGGGAAGATCATAACCAGAAATTCGTTATTTGTCGCTTTGGGATCGTACGTATAGTGGTGGGTTTGATAGGGGGAAACCACCAATAAATCGCCGGAATCCAACTTGTAGGTTTCCGTACCCACCGTTGCCCCTGCAGAACCGTTGCAGACGTAAATTAATTCAATCTCTTTATGGATATGCGGCACGTCCACCAGCCCATAGGCGGTGAAGCAGTCTATAATGGGAATTTTTTTGTTTTCATACATAATGTTCATATTGATTACCTCTTGTGATTAGATCGTGTTCTTTCTGATATATTCTGCAGGGGGAAGACCTAAATGTTTCTTCATAAAAATAGAAAAATAGTTGGGTGAAGAGAAGTTCATTAAAGCGGCGGTTTCCTCTGCAGTGTGTCCTTTACGAAGCAGCCTGAGAGCTTCTCGAACCCGCATTTGGATGTAATAAGATTTAGGACTCATCCCTGCATACCGCATAAACAAACGCTTTATATAGCTGATGCTGATATCGCATGCTGTGGAAATTTCAGTAAGAGATAGATTTTGATAGAGCCCATTCTGCATGGCTTTAACTACGCGTTGGTATTCCAACGCCTGCTTTGAATTCTTTTGTGCATCTGTGTTTGTTCCCCGCTCTTTCATAGAGAGTTGCAACAAGAATAAGGAAAGAGATGAAGCGCCCAGTTGTCCGCTTTGTTCAGGTGTCAGGTGGGTGAAGCCTTTGAATTTCTCCTCCAGCAAATGTTCTGCGATTTCTTTTTCTCTGTCTTTGAACAGGAAGGAATTGTCAAAAAAACGAAAAATATTTCGAATGGCCTCAGTCAATATGTCTTGCTCCGGCCCGGACAAATGAAAAACGCCGTCGGTCAGAACAGTGGGCATGTTTCCTTTCGCGGCAAAGGAAAGTATAAAGAGATGGGGCATTGTTTGACCGGCGCTTCTGATTTTGTGAAATTCCATGGGAGCATGGAGAATCATATCGCCGCCTTGCAGCACGTATACTTGGTCATCTTCTGTAATCTCTACTTGCCCGTCTTCAATCAAAATTAATTCCCAACAATTATGCTGTTCTCCGGCAAAAGAGAAATCCTTCTTCCAATAATTGTTGAAAACGGTGTAGAAACCGGATATTTGGAAAGCGGGAAGGGGTTCCTGCAAAGAAAGTTTGTAAAATGTATCTAAAATCATAACTTTTTCCCTTTTTTTCGAATTGATTTTATAAATTCATTGAGTATGATTATTGTATAACACAATGATAGCAACTTGTCAATAAAGAAAGGCGGAATACAGATGGGTGACACGTCACTTGCTGCAAATCGGGAGAAATCTCGAATCGGTATTTGGTATAGTATTTGGTACGATATGCGGAAAGAACACAGTTTCTGGGA
>JAGBGO010000051.1 GCA_017935905.1 Clostridia bacterium
AAAATTCGTAATTTAGTGTAAAATTAATTTGTGCCACAGCTTTACTTTCTCCTTTCGTGTTTTTGTCGTGATTAACATTTTAACAGAAAGTAGAGCTGTGTGCTCTTTTTTTGAATTTACACCATTATATAGACTTTATCCTTTTTTGGGCGGAGACGCCACTAAAATGCATTCTGCTGCCCAACCCTTGGGCATTTTTGCCAAAAAAACGACTGTATTGCCCAAAGTGAATTTTAAACAAGGTGAAATCACGTTTTAACTTAATGACATTGCATCGCTTTGAGACAGTCCCTCTTCTTATACGTTTCCCCATTCCGGGTACGATTCAAACGTGTACGTTTCCCCTGCAAAAGGAAAAGAAAGCTTGCAAGCATAAAGGCGCGGCGTCTTCACCAGTAGATCACGCTCTCCGTATTTCGTATCTCCGATTAACGGGTGTTTCCGGCTGGCGAACTGGACACGAATTTGATGACTGCGTCCCGTATGTAAACGAACTGCTACCAAGGACGTATCTTCATAAGAGGCAAGCCGACGAAACGATAACGTAGCCTCTTTAACACCTTTACGCAGGCGTTTTACCACAAACACTTTATTTTTAGAAGAATCTTTCCATAAGTAATCGGTCCACGTACCTTCCTCCGGAACAATACCGTGGACCACCGCCACATATTCTTTCATCATAGACCCGTTTTGAACCGCCGTTGACAAAAGCGCCGCAGCGGCCTTCGTACGGGCATATACCATAACACCGCCAACGTTCTTATCCAAGCGATGAACGGGCCAAATAGCGCCACCCAGGGCCCCAGAAAGCACTTTGGGCATATCGTGTTCAGAATCCACGCCAACAGGCTTCACACAAACCACAAAGGCATCCTGCAAACTCAAAATATCCACAACACAAAGCGCTCCCTTCTATTTATTCTCTAACGTTCAGTGCATTCTAACACCATTTTACCCGCCGCGTCAAATCAAGCCGCATCCTTCCCCGCCCGAGGCATAACTTCCCGGGCGTGTGCGATCATATTTTCAATATAAATCCCATATCCCACCGTCGGATCCTTCATTGTAACGTGAGTAATTGCGCCAACGATACAACCGTCCTGCAATATCGGACTGCCGCTCATCCCCTGCACAATACCACCGGTTTTGGCAATCAACCGTTCATCCGTAATTTTAACCGTCAATCCCTTGGTATCGTAAATCCGGTCTTTCAGCGTAGCCGTAATTTCCACCGTATAGAGCTCCGGCGTATCGCCGCAAACAGTACTTAGTATATAAGCCGAACCCGTATGCACTTTGCTTCCGGGCATTACAGGGTATTCCTGCAGGGCGAACACTTTGCAAAAACAATCTTCGCAGGTCCCCATTACGCCGCATTCGCAATTTCGGCAAACCGTACCGACAACTCCGGCAGGTTCCGGGAAAAAGCCTTTTAACTCGCCCGGCGCTCCCGGACGCCCGGGAATGGCGTCTAAAATAGTGACTTTACTGATTCGTCCTCCCGCCATGGGCACTAAACCGTTTTCCCCGGAAATACCGTGTCCCAATGCAGCAAAACAACCGTATTCAGGATCGTAGAACGTCATGGTGCCAATCCCGGTTACCCCATCTCGCACCCACACACCAATGCGGTATTCCCCATTCTCATCGTCTTTATATACTTGCACAAGAAGCGTTACTTCCTTTTTATCCCTGCGTAAAAGAACGGTCAACCTGCCGTCTTTGGACGAAGATACAACTTGCCGAAGTTCTTCCGAAGAGTGAACGTTCTGACCGTCCACTTTCAAAATACAATCCCCTGCAAGAAGTCCGCCGTGAACGCCGGGATTTACAAACGTGCCGCCGGACATAAAGCCTACGAATCCCAGTACAGTCACACCTTCACCTTCTAATCGTATGCCAACAGGACTGCCGCTGACCATAAGCGTCCCGGGAATTTCATACGCAGCCGGTTCGCGGGCGTAGAATCCGTGCATAGAGAAAGAGCAAGTTAAAAATAGAACTAATATGCCCAAACAACTTTTCTTTAATGAATATTTTATTTTATGAGGGTACATTTTGCGTACCTCCCTTGCTTCAAAATTAAAGCCGTGCCAAGCGAATCCCATAGCACAGCCTGCAAGATTAAAATATCCTTTACGAAATCAAAAAATACTGTAACAAAATGCTTGCGTTTCCAAGTTTAAGCACGATAACGTTCAATTAACGTTCTTGCGTGATCGTTGGTAATAGAATTATCTTTATCGCCGTCCAACAATCTGGAAACTTCTTGAATTTTGGTAAAATCATCCAAAATATCCACACGGGTTACGGTGCGCGTCCCGGATACTTCTTTAGAAACGTACAAGTTCTGATCGGCAGCCGCCGCAATCTGGGCGTGATGGGTAACGCAAATGACTTGGTGACCGGCCGCAATCGCCCGCATCTTCTCCGCAATCTTTCGTGCCGCCACACCGCTGATACCCGTGTCAATTTCATCAAAAATCATGGTAGAGACACGGTCAGATTCATTTAAAATCCGTTTCACCGCCAACATAATACGGGATAACTCACCGCCGGAAGCAATCCGAGCAAGGGGCAACAAAGGTTCGCCCGGGTTTGCAGAAATCAAAAATTCAATATCATCCAAGCCATATTTTCCAAATTCCGGATAGCCTTGTTCATCGGTTTCATACGAAAAGTCCAAACGGACGGCAAAACGGGTGCCCGGCATTTCCAAGTCTTCCAACTCTTCTTGAATCCGCCGTTCCAGTAAATCCCCATATTTCTTTCTTGTAAAACTAATTTCTTCGCACAGACCGTACAGTTCCGCAGAAATAGCCTGCATTTCTTCCGTAATCTGCGCGGCTTGTTCTTCCGAGCCGGTAAGAAAAGCATACTGCGCCTTGGCATCTTCCAAGAATGCAAGCACCGCCTCAACGGTGTCGCCGTATTTACCCTTCAACGTTTGAATATAATCATAACGCTTTCGCACCCAATCCGCTTCCGCAGGGTCAAACTGGTAAGATTCCCCTACAATGCGAATTTGATCCGCCAGTGCTTCCCCTTCATAAAGCAAATTGTCCACGTCTCCATAAAGAGACTCCAATTCCGGTGAAACACTGCTAATGCCGGACAGTTCGTGTTTCAATGCTCCAATCATAGAGAGAATCGTATGAGCGGATTCACTTTCAGAGGAAAGCATAGAAGAAGCCAGACGCAAAGATCGGTCAATTTTCTCGCCGTGATCCAACAAATTCCGCCTTTGAAGAAGGGTTTCTTCCTCCTCCACACTTAGCTGTGCACCTTCAATTTCCCGAATTTGGTACAAAAGTAAGTCCGCAGCACGGGCTCTGGACGCAGGATCGCCGGAACGGGCCTCCAGCGCCTTTTGCCGCTGACGAAAAACATTCAGAGTATCCTTGTACTCTTTCAGCAGTGCGTCCATTTCCGCCCCGGAGAAGGCGTCTAATAAACGTCCGTGAGATTCCGGTTTAGTCAAAGACTGATTGTCGTGCTGACCGTGAATATCCACCAACGTCTCACCGATTTGACGAAGCACGCTGCCGGATACAGCTTTGCCGTTCACCCGGCAAAGATTCCGACCGCTGAGTGCAATTTCCCGCTCTAACGTTAAAGTGTTGGCATCATTCTCCGGAATGCCAAGTTGTTCCAAAGTCTCCCGGGTATAGGGAGAAATTTCAGTAAACTCTCCATACACGCGTCCCAGATCCGTTCCGCTTCGAACCAATTCTCTGGAAGTGCGGGAACCCAACAATGCAGAAATTGCGTCAATCATAATACTCTTACCGGCACCGGTCTCACCGGACAAACAATTCATACCCGGGGAGAAAGTAACCGTAAGCGTATCAATGAGGGCAATATTCTGAATTTGGAGGGTCTTAAGCATGGTATCCTCCTGCAATATCCCGAAGGGCAGCCACAATTTCTTCTGCCCGAAGTTCCGTCTTACAAATAATCAGCACGGTATCATCCCCTGCAACGGAGCCTAAGATACCGGCAAGTTTCATAGAATCTACCGCAGAGGCCAGCGCCTGTGCCATACCGGATAACGTCTTTACAACTACCAAATGACTGGCATTGTCTGCAGATACAAAAGCGTGAGAGAATACAGGAATCAGTTTCTCAGGTACGTTGACACCGCCGGTTTGAATGGCCGCATAATGAAGACCGCCTTTGCCTCCCGCAACCTTTACAAGACGCAGTTCCTTAATATCTCGGGAAACGGTTGCTTGCGTCACTTCAAAACCAAGCCCACGAAGTTTGGATGCCAATTCCTCTTGGGTTTCAATATCTTCTCGCTGTATTAAATCTAAAATCGCAGAATGTCTGTCATATTTCATGGGTTAATTTCCTTCTTCTTTCTTGAGATTTTCTTCGAAGGGCTTCGTAAAAATCCGGTGGATCGATCCGCACGATCTTCAGTTTCTTATCCGAAGGCACAATACGAAGAGTATCCGTATCTTGAAACGCCGTATTCCGGTGGCCGTCTACGGAAACAAACATATTGCCGTGTTCTCTGCACACAGATAGCTCCAAAATGCTTTCCGCCCGTGTAACAATGGGACGGCTGTCAATACTGTGGGTACAAACCGGCGTTACTACGTTAACGTCATTTCCCGGTTCCACAATGGGGCCGCCGGCAGACAGTGAATAAGCCGTAGAACCGGTTTGTGTGGCCACCACAATGCCGTTACAAGGATAGGTATCTACCATAGCGCCGTTAATGGAAAGGGCAACGTACGCAACACCGGAAAGTGCATTGCGCTCCAGCACACAATCATTTAAAGCATATTCATGAAACAAAAGTTCCCCGCCTTGGCTACGTACTTCCACTAAAAGCGTTCTGCGGTCTTCCACTACGTAAGTGCCGGAAATCAATTTCCGAATGGTTTGTTCCGGGGAGTCCGCATCGCATTCCGTAAGCAAGCCAAAGGTGCCTAAATTAAAACCGAATACGGGAACGTCATTCAAAATGGCGTGGTAGGCCGTCTTCAAAAAGGTGCCGTCGCCCCCCACACTGATCAGCAAATCACAGGAGGATGCCATTTCACAAACAGGCATATCCCGTTGATCCACCACAGACCAAGCAGATGCACACAATTCTTGACTCAAGCGAAGAATAGCCTCTTTCAAAGCGTCCGCATATTGAATATTTTGTTTTTTGGTTTCATTGTAAAAGATTCCAACGAACATCCAATCCACGTCCAATCCGGCAAAATCCTTTTTGTATCATAGCACAACGGGAAAAGTTCTGTCAATCCGGAGAGCCACCGTCTTCCGTGTAATAACGAACTTTATGAATCTCCTCTACGTCCACCTGAACTGCATCTCCAAAGACATGTTGAGAAAGGCCCGCAAGTGCAACTTCCGGTCTTAAATTCATCACGTTGCCGGCAGCCGTTACGCAGGAGAACCCAAGGCGTTCTTGTTCAATTTCCAAATCCTCAAAGAAAGCGCGAATTAAAGGACGGATATCCGTTTCCTTTACACCGCTTTTGGATTTCTTCATAATCAAAATAGGCTCATTTTTGGAAAGCTTAGTTTGAATCGCAGTCACAAATTCATCCGGCGTGGTACCTTGTACTTTAACCAAAAGGCGGTACTGACAGGCACAAACGTACTTCATCACTGTAGCTTCCCCAGGAGCAAGTTTTCGTACCGATAGCGGTCGAATGCCTTCCGGAAGTGAAGATGCCAAGAGGGAGAAGCACTCCCCTTCCAGCAGTTCTTCATCCAAAGATAAATCCACGTACTCTGCTTCGCTGGTTACCCCTAAAGGAAGCGGCGCATTAAATACCAATTCCGGATGGGGATTAAATCCATGGGAATACGACAGCGGAAGTCGGCAACGTCTCGCTGCCCGAGAAAACAATTTGAGCAAATCCAAATGGGAGATGAAACGCATTCCGGATTCTTTACAGTATTTCAAACGATATTTAGTCAACGCAAATCCCCCTTTTGTATGTAGCTGCGCCGCAACCGGAACATTTTGCCCGGCAATTGGGCGTCACTTCCGCCCGAGCTGCTCTTTCGTATTCCCGCACCAAGAAGTTCTTCGTAACGCCTACGTCCACGTGATCCCAAGGCAGGAATTCGTCAATTTCCCGGGCTCTTTGGTTAAACTGGGTGGCATCTAAATCATTTTTACCGAAAGCTGCCATCCAACGATCATAATCCATATAGTCGGACCAGGCATCAAAACGACCGCCCATTTTCCATACGTCGTAAATCACTTTGCCAATTCTCCGGTCTCCCCGAGAAATCGCACCCTCCAACACGGTGGTTTCCGGATCGTGCCAACTGAAATTGATTCTTCGGTTGAGCGCCCGTTTAATCAGATCCTGGCGGCGACGAATTTCCGGAATATCAATTTGGGGCGCCCATTGGAACGGGGTAAAAGGTTTGGGCACAAACGTGGAAACACTTACCGTAATTTCCGGTCTTCTGGCCTTTCTGCCGTAGTGTACCTCATCGTAGACTTTCAGCACTTTTCCCGCAAGCTCCGCAATGCCCACTACGTCTTCATCCGTTTCAAAAGGAAGTCCCAGCATAAAATACAATTTCACATTGTTCCATCCGCCTTCAAAAGCCAAACGGCAGGAACGAAGCAAATCTTCTTCCTGTACGCCTTTATTGATAACGTCCCGGAGCCGCTGGGTGCCGGCTTCCGGCGCAAAGGTCAAACCGCTCTTGCGAACGGCAGAAACTTTCTGCATTAAATCCAGGGAGAAAGAGTCAATACGCAGGCTAGGGAGCGCTAAACTCACGTGCTGAGGCACCGTAATATCCAACAAACCGTCCGTCAACTCCCCTAACTTTGTGTAGTCACTGGTAGACAAACTGAGCATAGAAAGTTCTTCGTAACCGGTAGAGGCAATCAACTTGTCTGCAAGGGCGATCAGGCGCTCCGGCGAACGCTCCCTCACCGGCCGATAAATAAATCCGGCTTGGCAGAAACGGCAACCTCGGATACAGCCGCGGAAAATTTCCAACATAATACGATCGTGGACCACTTCTACGTTGGGAACAACGAATTTATCCGGAAAATAGGCAGTTTCAAAGTCTTCCACAATCCGCTTACGAATGCGCGCAGGGGCAACGTCCGCATATTCCGATTTCACGTCTAAACGGATTTGTTTACCGGATGCATCAAACACCGGCGTGTAAAATGACGGAACGTAGACGCCCTCAATTTGTGCAATCTTCCGAAGGGTTTCAGTTCTGGAAAGGCCCGCTTTCTTACAGGATTGGTACGTTTCCACGATTTCAGGAAGCATTTCCTCCCCTTCGCCTAAATTGTAGAAATCGAAAAAGTCTGCCATAGGCTCCGTATTGTTGGCAGAGGGACCGCCTGCAAATACCAAAGGATCCTGTTCCCCACGATCTTTTGTGTATAACGGCACGCCGGCAAGATCCAACATATTCAATACGTTGGTATAACTCATTTCGTATTGCAGGGAAAACGCAATTAAATCAAAGTTACGAATTTCCTGCTGGGATTCCAATGCAAATAAGTGATATCCCCGCGCCCGCATTTGATCTTCCAAATCCGGCCAAGGGGCAAAGACACGCTCACACCAAACGTTTTCCCGTTCATTTAACAACTGATATAACAGTTTGAAACCCAAGTGGGACATACCGATATCGTAATTATCTGCAAAGCAAAGTGCCATACGCACGTCTACCTTCGACAAGTCCTTTACGACGCTGTTCAGTTCCCCGCCGGTGTAACGTCCCGGTTTCTCCACAATCTTCAAAATATCTTCAGGAATATAGAAATTCTTCATCCAATCAAGCCTCTTTCTTTCCGCTGGCATAACTTTGTAATTATACCACGTTTATCCCACAATCGCCATAGGCACCGTGTAATCTCTCCCTGCTTTCATCACCTGTTCACCTGTAAAAGCAAGTCCGTGTAGATCTTGTGCCCGCACGTCAATCTCCAGTATTTTCTTAGCAGCGGAATCCGCCGGCAAGGAATCCCGGTACTGCGCCACCGATTTCACAATGGGCACCGAGGACCTGCGTTCCAATTCACCGATCAACCCGTGACTGTCACGGCGAAAGCCCAACAATCGTCCGTAAGGCACCGGTTCTGTACACAAAGGCACCCGGATATCCAGTAAAATATGCAGTAAAAATCTGGAAATACGCGTAGTCATATAATATTTAGACGTGCAGGCGGAAATCAATTCAGATACGGTGCATACATTACACGCGTGGTTGTAAACAAGGCTCCCTAAACCGCCGCCTGCAAATGGCATTTGGTCCAAAGCATCTTTCCCCAGACTTCGAATGCGGGTTAGTATGGGCAAATCGTAGGTTTCCATGGATGCGGTTCCGTTTCTTTGAACCCAATCCTGTAAAATGGCGTAAGCGTCTTCCGGAATATAGGCTTGAACCGTATCACCCGTTTTATCTTTGCATAATTCTCTGCGAATTTGCATAGCGCTGGCAAACCCTTGGTCTTTAGCTGTGCTATCGTGTCCGATGTGCAGTCTTGGAACGGCCACAGGTTCCAGGGTGGCCCCCAATTCCCCCATCGTAGCCATATATTCGATTCCCAACAAATCGTTGGGTAAAATGCGTTCTAAATCTTTCTCATAAGCCCGCGTGGCAGCCTGAGGATAGGATAGTCCTTCGTTTAAATACTTTCTTAGTTTTTGGGTGTACGCATCCATTTTACGGGCGTCCACGTACCTTTGAAGCACGTCCATCTCAGACTCGCTGCCAAAAGACAGCACGTCAGCCCCCAACGCTTGTGCAAGGCCTACACCGCCTCTTGCAAAGTATTGGGCGGAAGATATGGCATACACGCAAGGAAGTTCAAAAACGGCATCTAAACCGCAGGAAAGAGCCATCTGCGTTCGGACCCATTTGTCCAAAGCAGCCGGCTCTCCTCGTTGTACAAAACTTCCGCTCATAATGCCTATGACGTAGTCACAACCGGTTCGTCTTCTCGTTTCAGCAAGATGATAGGCGTGACCTTTATGAAAAGGATTATATTCACATATTACAGCGGCAATCTTCATTTCTTACTCTATATCCGTAATTGTTTTCGAAAAGCCTTCCGGATCAACCTCCATAATAATGGGCAGAATCATAGGATTCCGTTTGGTTTGTGCATACACGTAATCGTGCAGGGCGTCACGCACGTTGTTCTTTTTGAGCGTCCAGTCTTTCTTTCTGGAAATAGAATCCGCCCGCTCTAAGGCACTCTTGGTAACCTCGCAAATCTTGGAAATCAAATCTTCAGATTCACGCATATAAACGAAACCTCTGGAAATCACGTCGGGACCTGCAAGCAAATCGCCGGTTTGCGCATTTACGGACATCACCACTGCAATCAAGCCGTCTTCTGCCAAATGGCGACGGTCTTTCAATACGATGCTGCCTACGTCACCGATGCCTAATCCGTCAATGAGAATGTTTCCGGAAGGAACCATTTCGTCACAACGAACGGTCTCCCCTTCAAATTCAAGCACACGGCCGTTCTCCAAAATAAATACGTTCTCGTCCGGCATACCTACGTTTACCGCAATGTTCTTATGCAATACCAAGTGGTGATATTCACCGTGTACCGGCATAAAATATTTGGGTTTCACAATGGTTTGCATCAATTTAAGTTCTTCTTCACAAGCGTGACCGGAAACGTGTACGTCCGCCAAAGACTTGTAGATAACGTTGGCGCCTCGCTTGAACAGTTCATCGATCATCTTGCTGATAGCTTTCTCATTGCCGGGAATGGGGCTTGCAGAAATAATAACCGTGTCGCCGGGTACAATTTCAATCTGACGGTGCGTCGATACCGCCATACGCGTAAGGGCGGACATAGGCTCGCCCTGGCTTCCCGTCGTAATAATAACCAGTTCTTCCGGAGAGTAGTTATCAATTTCTTCGATATCCACCAATACGTCTTCCGTATTCTTCATGTATCCCGTTTCAATGGCTACGTCAATCACGTTCACCATGCTCCGACCGCAAATGATACATTTTCTGCCAAACTTGGCCGCCGTATCAATAATCTGTTGCACACGGTGAATATTGGAAGAGAACGTGGCGACAATAATACGGCCTTTCGTTTTGGAGAAGAGTTCATCAAAAGCAGCACCTACAGTCCGCTCTGACATGGTGAAACCTTTACGCTCCGCATTGGTGCTGTCTGCCATCAAAAGCAGCACGCCTTTCTCACCCAATTCTGCAAAACGCATCAGGTCAATGGGTTCTCCGTCGATAGGTGTATAATCCACCTTAAAGTCTCCCGTGTGGATTACAATGCCGCACGGGGTAATGATTGCCAAAGCACAGGCGTCTGCAATACTGTGGTTGGTACGAATGATTTCCACACAGAAATCACCTTTCATCACCATTTCGCCATGGCGCAGCACCTGCAGTTGCGCACCGCCTAAGATACCGCTTTCCTCTAATTTCTTCTCAACCAGTCCCAACGTAAACTTGGTGCCGTAAATCGGCACGTTGATTTTCTTGAGTAAATAAGGAAGGGCCCCGATATGGTCCTCATGACCGTGTGTTAAAAACACACCCCGGATTTTGTCTATATTCTCTGTTAAATACGTCATATCCGGAATTACAGAGTCAATACCCGGCATATCATCATCGGGAAAAGCGATACCGCAATCCACGATAATAATGTCGTTGTCTGTTTCAAACACTGTCAAGTTCTTTCCGATCTCACCGATACCGCCAAGTGGAATAATACGCAAGCGTTTGTCCTTTTTTTGTACAGCCATATAGAATAAACCTCCAAAAATATAAAGATTTGAGTTCAAGTAAAACAATATGTGTCGATCCAAATAAACGGTCTCCCCGTCGACTGCATATAGTATAGCACAAAAAGGCACTTTTGAGAAGTATTCCCAGAAAAAAATTTTTGTTCTTCTTGGAAAAATCTATTGCAAAACCATTTTCACCGTGTTATAATAGCAAACGTTTTGAAGGAAACTTCAAACAGTTATTTTGCGGAATTGTGTAAAGGTAGCACGAATGACTCTGACTCATTTTGTCTGGGTTCGAATCCTAGTTCCGCAGCCAAATCCCCGAGGATTTATCCTTGGGGATTATTTTTTACCTCTTCACTTTTCACTCTTCACTAAAAAATCGGGGATTTGGCAAGTAATAGGTAATAGTGAATAGTGAATAAGTTCGGTAGCTTTTCGCTTTGGCGAAAAACATTTTTTATTGTATAGGTGGAAAAGTAAAAGGTTCTATATTATAATAGTCTCAACAAATAATTTTCAAAGGAGAAACCATATGCTAAACAAAATCATTCAAAAGAAAAATCTGATATTGATTATTTATGCCATTGTTTTGCTTGTCTTTTGGACTTTGGCTTTGATTTTTGGTAACGCAGAAAATAAAGTAATGGTTCTCGTACTTTCTCTTATTATACCGTTTGTTATATACGGTTTTGTGCGTTTGATGTATAAGATTGTGAGTATCAATGCCTCTTTAAAAGTAATGTGCTTTTTCTATTACTTTTTCTTAGTAGGGGGATTACTTGGAACTGCTATGATGTTTGTTGAATTCATCACTGGATTTCCAAACGGATTGTCGCCGACTCTTGGTGCTTGTGGAGCATTGATTATTGCAACTCTTGACAGTGCAAAGAAAACGATTGAATTTGAAAGCAAAAAGTAATGTCATCTATTTAGGTCGCCAAACACAAATCCCCGAGAACTTGTTCTCGGGGATTGTTTTGTTTATCAAACATTTTTACGGTTGCTCCAATCATTCAACTTTGAGTTAATATGGTATTTCCCAACAATACCTGTTCTGAATTTTATTTTGTACTATAATATAAACAGAAGCAGACGTCCGCTTACTTTTATCCCAGTGGAGGTATCGTTATGGAAATGAATATTGGAAAAAACATCAAACGTTTGCGTATTGCAAAAAATATTACGCAGGAACAGCTTTCGTGTGCAATGAACGTCACCTGTGCTGCTGTAAGTAAATGGGAACGAGGAGAGACATATCCCGAAATTACGCTTCTTCAACCTTTGGCTTATTTCTTTGGCGTTACGCTGGACGAACTGATGGGCTATAATCAAGAAAAAATCCAAGCCGAAATTGACAAGGTTGTTGATCTATACAGAAAACATTGGAACAACAATAAAGGCCATGAGATCATCGTAAAAGCCTACAAAGATTATCCCAACGACTATTGGATTATGCACTACTATATGTGGCACATCGCCGGAGACTTAGCGGATAACGATCCTGTTGTTTTGATTCAACATAAAGATGAATTTCTTTCTATCTGTGACAAAATACTGGATGGTTGCTCCGAGGAAAGCCTTCGACGTAGTGCATGGAATATGCAGGCAAAAATTCTTCACGCGGAAGGAAAAACAAATGAAGCCTTGGAAATTTACCAATCCAATTTTCCGGATTGGTTTACAACCAGTGGACAGAAAATCGAACAACTGTTCGGGAAAGGAACTAAAGAATATTATTTTTACGTTCAAAAGAATATGTTTGAACTTGCAGAATTTGCAGCAGATAAGTTTGGCAGAACCGTATTCTTTGATCCGGCTACCTCAATGGAAGAAAAAGTAAAACGTGCATTACAATACGGAAGTTTAATGATCTCTGTGTATGAAGAAACAGACGAGGAATTCTTTCTTACGCTTGCAAAGTCCTTCTTAAAAAGAATGGAAAATGACTTTCGCCATCGTGGCGGAACGGAGGAACAAGTCGCATCAATTATGGATATGAAACTGCGTCTTGGATGAAATTTATTTAATTAGTTTTAACGATTGCAAGGAACTGTATTGCAAACTAACTTTGGCATCCCTTTTTTTAAGGAAATCGGGATGCCTTTTTTATAAAATGGCATATTTAACACCCTTTTTACCGGAAAACACGTTGCTAAATGGATGCCAAATCTGAAAAAAATCCAATTTGGCACCCACGCATATAAATAATCAAGTAAGCACAACTAAACGATGCGATGAATGATTCTCAAATAAGAAGTTATTGCAGCTTCAAAAGATTGCGTATATGCTATACACAGAAACAGATCTGTGAACTATATTCAAAACTTGAGGTGATTATTATGAAACTCAATCTATCAGAAAACTTAAAACGATTAAGAAAGAAACACGAAATTACACAGGAGGAGCTGGCAGGCTTTATCGGTGTATCCTTTCAGGCCGTTTCAAAATGGGAACGAGACGAAGGATATCCTGACATTACGCTTTTACCTGTTATTGCAAGTTTCTACAACGTAACGCTGGATGAACTTATGGGGATGAACGAAATTCAAAACCAAGAAAAACGAGAGCAATTTATACAAACGGCACACGAATTTGCTTCATGCGGAAATCGAAGCGACTGTATTTCCACGTTAAAGGAAGGTTTGCATTATTTCCCAAACGATTTCTGTATAATGTTAGATTTGGCAACATATTTAGATGGATTTGGAGAAACAAATGAAGAACGCAAGATGAATCGCAATGAAGCAGTAAAATTATGTCAACGAATTTTAGACTTTTCCACTGACAATCAAATCAGAAACAAAGCGCAGTCTTGTATGTGTTATGCGCTTTACAGAAACGGAGAAACAGAAAAAGCAGTTAAAATAGCAGAAGATCTTCCCACCATTTATGCTTCAGCAGAAACAGCGCTCCCGAATTTCTTACGCGGTAAAGAAAGAATTGAATTTTGCCAACAAACAATTCAAACATTGCACTGGCTCTTTTGGTGGCTGATTACAAGAATGAATTTCGAAGACTATTATACCGACGCAGAAAAAATCCAACTTTTGCAAAAAGCAATTGCTTTTTATGAAATCATCTACGAAAAGGAAGATTACCATTTTGGTCATTTGCGAATTGCAGATGCATATGAAGATATCGCCGTATTGTTGTTAAAGCAAAGAAAAACAGACGAGGCTATTTCAAACCTGGATAAGTGCGTGCAACACTGCATTTCTTTTGATACTTTACCCGATACAGCAAAGCATGAATCACTGCTTGTAAATACTGTGGAATACAGAAAGCAAAATACAGATAGGGCTACAGAAAACAACTGCTGTCGAAATGTGTTGAATAGTATTCTGCATGATTTGGAAAGTTCTGACAGCCTTTATCGTCAATGCGAGGAGAAAAATGCATATAAACAAATAATAAAAAAATTAAAGCATTTTGCAAACTAACGAATTGAAGAATGTAGGTCGTGAAACAACGAAAACATCCAGTTCACGACCTCACACATATCATATTATATCATCAATCCACATTTTACCCGCGATCTCTTTCCAATTCCCACTCCATATATCCTTCCGGAAGCAGGATCACCGGTTCTTTGCCAGCAGCGGAATCTTTCACCTTCTCTAAGTAGCCATCTACACACTGATACACTTGCTTGGTACCTTCCACTTTATAGAAGAAGCCCTCAATATAGCCGTACCGAAGTGCAAGGTAGGCTTCCGTAATCTTCTCATAAACGTAAGGGTCTTCCCCTTCCACGTCTTGGGCCGCAAAATCAATCGCAGGGCGAATGGGCGTCGTAGCTTCCCAACCGGTTTCTTCCGCGTGGTCATTGTAGCTGGGAATCATAATAACACGAGGATTGGCTTTAATAGCATCTAACCACATTTGTGTGTAACGCACGCCGTTGTCCCGGGGAAAAGAAATGGTATAGGTACCTTGGTGAGCCTTATTGTAGCCGGGCTGCACGCCCATAATTTCAGTACCGGGATTTTGCATATCAAACACCCATCCCCAGTTTCCTTGGGTTTTGAATATGGTACGTTTGGACAGATCCCCTTCCCAATTCTGCCAAGAAACAAAACCGGTGCCGTAGCGCATGGTAAAACGGTCCTTCCCATCATCCATACGTACGTCCACTTTGTCGGCTACATACATGAGCAACAAAGGTTTTCCGTCATATTCATAGAATACGTCCGGATAGCGTCTATACATGCTGTAATAACGGTTAAATGCATCTTGCTGGGCTGTTGCATTATTATGGTCACGAATATCGCCGCCGGTTGCGACAGCAATCTTTGGACTGTATCCGTTTAGGCTATCTGCCACTTTGTAGCACATATATAAATTTGACGTAATATCTGCCCAATATCCGTTGGTATCATCCAACATCAGAAAATCAATACCGATATACTTCATACGAACCAGCACAGAAGTTAAATAGTCTTTATCTCCGGAGGCATAATAGCCATAATCCACAGGTTTCAGCCGGGTCCAATCTTCCCGGGTCCAACGATAGTAGTGTTCTCCCCCTTCTGCGTGCCACCAAAGGGTATACCAGGTGCCTACTTGAGAGGAATAATAGGTTTCCCCTTTCTTTGAAGGCCATGCGCCGAACTTATCGTAAACCGGCACGTCCGCATAGGGACTGTCTGCCGAAATTAAATCCGGTTTTTCATTGTCCGCCGGCGGTCTGGGTGTTCTGGGCTTCTCCTCTTTCCCGGGCGTTCCTGTGCCGCAGCCGGTAATCAGACAAAGTGCAAAAAGCAAAAGTGAAAGAAAACGAAACTTACAATGTGCGCTTCGCATAGCAACAACTTCCTTTCTTACAAACATCTTACTGCAACGTTCATATTCTGTAACGTATCCGCAAAACAATCGATTTGATCTTGTGTTGGAATCCATTCTATTTTACCATTATCCCGTCTTCCGAGCAAGGTGGATTTTCTGCCGCCGTACGCATGGTAAGGTAAAATATCCACACCTTGACAGTTCACAAGCCTCTGTACAAGTGCACCAATGTTGCTGTAATGACGTGTATCGGTATTCACGCCATTGATCAAGATACACCGTAGTCTGGTTTTCGCGCCCAAGCGATCTGCATATTGCAAACGATCAAGAATCAGTTTATTGGATACACCGGTGTATTGTTTATGCCGCCCTGAGTTTGTATCTTTCACGTCCCAAAGGAAAAAGTCCACAAAAGGTACAATCCGTTCCAGGATTTTTAAATTAACGTATCCGCATGTTTCAACTGCCGTGGAAATTTCAGCCGACTTACAAAGACGAAGAAATTCCACGGTTCCTTCTTGGGCAAGTGGTTCACCACCGGACAACGTAACGCCCCCATCCCGGCCGTAGAAAGGCAAATCTCGCAACACAAGATCCCGCAATTCAGGAAGGGTGTAGCTGATCCCGGACATAAAGAGTGCTTGTGTTGGGCATAAAGCAGCACAAAGTCCGCATTGCAAACAATGGTCCCTTTTTACGTAGTGTTCCGGTAAAAAGGAATGTACCTTTTGCGAACAATCGCCGCACTTTCCACACCCGATACAAAGTTTTTCGTCATAAAGCAGTTCAGATTGAGCCGATTGTGTTTCCGGATTATGACACCATGCGCAAGAAAGCGGACAACCTTTGAGAAAAACGGTAGTACGAATTCCGGGACCGTCATGCATACAAAAGCGTTGAATTTCCGTAACGTGCAGTTGCTTATCTGTGTTCATTCTGCAAAATCACCATTTCCTGCCATTCTTTATTGAGGGTAACAAATCGTGCATTCCAACCGGAAACACGAACAGACAAATTTTGATAATTCTCCGGATGTTGTTGGGCTTCCCGTAAAATAGTAGTATCCACCACGTCCGGTTGCATAAAAAAGCCGCCCAGGGTAGCAAAGCCGCGAATCAATCCTACTATAACTTGAACACCATCCGATCCCGACACATTTCCCGGAAGTAGTTTAACATCCAATGCACTGCCTGAAGCCAGCTTCTTTAAATCAGCTTTGCAATACGAACGAATGATGGCGGTTGCACCTTCTCGGTCAGAATCCGGTGTTGGCGAACAATTGGCGGCCAGAATTTCTCCTTTCCGTCTTCCATGAGGGGACGCAAGTCGTTTAGATGTCCATTCTAACTGTCTTCCGAACGTACTAACGCCCCCTGGAAAATGGTAACCGTGTGTTTGCTCAAAAGAGCGACAAATATCTGCAAAGTCAGATAAAATCTGTGCTGCGATGCTGTCTACCGCATCACAATCATTGCCGTAAAAATCTAAACGATGAAGTACGTATTGTCGAAGAGTTTCTTCCCCTTCCCAGTTGTTTTTTAAAATACGCATATAATCTAAGAACGTACATCGCTGTTCATCAAACACAATTTTCTTAATCGCATATAAAGCATTGGCCACGTCTGCCAATCCGCCAATATGGGGAGAATGAACGTTATAAACGGGACCGCCTTCTAAATAAGAAAGACCTTGTTCCACACAGCCTTGTTCAAACAAAGATACAATTGTACAAGGCATTTGCGTTTTCCAAACCCAAGGTGCATCAGGATCCGTTTTATCTTCAAAATAACCCCGAAGTGCAGATGCAATCTCCCCTACACGGCACGTAATATCTTGTTTGAATTGCGCATACATGTCTTCATAAGTTTTATATATGATATTCCCTTCATATCCGCCCAGCGTTCGTTGTTGCAAGACTTGCAACGCATCAAAAGGAGAATAGATAAAATACGTTTTACCCGGAACCTGAACCTCCCAGCATCCATCATTTGCAAAACTGCGGGCCTCCTCTAAAGAATACCCATCTTCACACATTGCTTCAATCACAAGGTCTTCATTATAAACCGCGAGAATGCCGCCGCCATACCGCATGACTTCTGCCACTCTGGTGAGTAAACGTTCATCCGTTGTACGGCTGACACGTACAGAAACAGGAAAATCACTTATGCCCAGTTCTTCAATAATATCCAAGACTAAATAGGTAACTTCATTGGTAACGGTCTTTCCCTCTGCATCTATGCCTCCAAGCACAATATTCTGATAATGTTGAGCATCACCACTGCCTATAAACTGTCCGTTGATCCATTCACAACCTTTAATAAAGAAATGTGCTAAGATTTCCCGAGCTTCCGAAAGGGTTAGTGTACCCTGCTCTAAGTCACGCTTTAAATAAGGGCCTAACAATTGATCGATTCTGCCAATTCCGGGCCAATTGCCGCATAAACGAATGAATGCGAAGGTAAACCAAATACTTTGCACCGCTTCGTAGAAAGTTCGGGCGGGTTTGAAGGGTACCTGTAAGAGGTTTTGATAATTATCTTTCCATTTTTCTTCCGTGGAAAGCGCCTGTAAATATCGCCCATGCCAAAGAGAGAAGGCTTCTATACACGCATGGCAACTGCGCAAAAACCTTTCACGAGATGTGTTTTTATGTCGTTCCAACGAAGCAAGTACATCATCTCGTATGCCAAAAACACCGCGTTTGAGTACAGTTTCAAAATCTACTGTAAGATGACTAATGCTGCCAAACACCGGCTTGCCGCCATACGTTGCAGGAACTAAATGATGAATACTGTTGCCAAGCGTTGCACTGCCGCTGATCCGCTCACCTGCACAAATTCGAATCGGCGCTTGCATCGCAATGTATTGAATACAACAATCATACTTCTCTATTGGAGACAAATTTTCAAAGCGATCAATAGAATCTAACGAGACGGAAGAAACGCGCAACGTATCTAAACCGTATTTACGATTCAAAGAATCATACGCAAACCCTCGAGTAGTTTCACACAAACGAACGGGACGTACTAAATTGTTTTGTGTATAGAATTCCATAGGACACCTCTCTTTAATCCGATTATATATGTACATTAATAGAATGTACATTGACATTTCCTTCAAAAATATGTACAATCCTACAGAGGTGCAGGCAAGTGACAGCAAAGAAGTCCTTTATAAGATATTTTCTTACGGACGGTTTCAAGGTATCCAATACGGAGGGTGTGAAACACGTGAAGATTCTCCCCTATCTATCCATTGTACAAGCGGTGGAAGGGTCTTACGAAATCGCCATTGGAAACCATCCTCTTGAAAGCACGGGAGAAGGGGGATTTTTCATTGCGCCCTCTGATATGCAGCAAACCATCATCCACCATGATAACCCAAAAAACAACCAAATGCGTGCGCGGTGGTTATTTGTAGACGTAGAAGTCAATAACGCATACGCGTTAGACACACTATATCATTTTCCCACGGTACTTCCGAAAACCGCTCAGGAGGAAATGAATGAATTATTTAACGTTCTTTTCTCCGCTAAAGATATATGGGCACAGTACAGTGTAATTTACAGTATTCTTCATTTGCTTTTGGCCCATTCCACACCCAAACAGCGCCACATTCCACCAACCATGCAAACCATTTTGGATTATATAATCACAAACTATACGAGACCGATTTGTATTCAAGATTTAGCACAACTTGTCCATATGTCAGAATCCAATTTACATATTACGTTTAAGAAACACTTTGGATTGTCTCCCATTGCCTATTTGAATCATTTTCGCCTGTCCTTAGCCGCAGAACAACTGCGACAGACCCAACGTCCCATTGGACAAATTGCCGATTCTGTGGGTATTCAGGATCCGTTATATTTCTGCAAGCTATTTAAGAAAAATTTCGGTTTTTCTCCTAAGGCCTATCGATTGCAACATCAAAATTCAGATTGAAAGGTGACATTTATGGACTATCCTTTAAACGCTTTGGGTCTTTCCCACCAATTTATGGCAAGCCACATTCAAAAAGGGGCTCTTTGCATCGACGGAACCGCCGGACGAGGACGGGACACCCTGTTTCTATGTAATTTAGTGGGGCCTTCCGGAAAGGTCCACGCTTTTGATATACAAGAAGAGGCCGTTGCCAGCACCAAAAGCCTGTTAGAACAACACAACGTTACGTGGGCAGACGTGCATCTGGAGAACCATTGTCATATCGACCGGCATTTTACCCCTGACACGGTGGACGCCATTATGTTTAACTTTGGCTGGCTTCCGGGCGGCAATCATCACGTATTCTCCCACGGCGAAACTTCCGTTAAAGCCATCGAAAAAGGACTCGCTTTATTAAAGCCCGGCGGCGTAATGAGCTTATGTATCTATTACGGACGGGAATCCGGTTACGAAGAACGGGATACGCTGCTTGCCTATTTGGAAACCATCGATCAAAAGCGTTTCTCCGTACTGCTGGGAAATTTCATCAACCGTACCAATGAACCGCCTATGGTGGTATTTATTTTTAAAGATCGAATTTAGCGTCTTCCGTAGATCCGATTCCACTCCCGGAATTTTGCCCAGTCTACGGACCGTATTTGCCCTTCTGTTAAACGGTAAGCCCAGTTCCCTTTCGCGTCTCCCGGCGTGTTTAAACGGGTATCTCGGCCGTATAAAAGCAAATCCTGTACCGGCAGGATCAAAACACCGGCGTGACTGGCAAACATTCCCCGAAGCACCGTGTCGTAACATCGGTTCCAATCCGCCCCCATATAACCGAAATAATTTAAGAATCTGGCTCTTTGCACCGGATCCATTTCCCATACAAAGCCAAGGAGCGTATTGTTATCGTGAGTGCCGGTATAGGCGATGCAATTATTGGGGTAACAATGGGGCATGTGTATCGATTCCATATCGTTTAAGAAACCAAACTGCAAAACCCGCATACCGGGAAGACCGCTGTCCGCCACAAGTTTGCGCACTTCCGGGGTAATATCCCCCAAATCCTCCGCAATCAGCAGACAATCCGGGCATTCCGCCTGTAAAATGCGAATTAAGTCCAATCCCGGTCCCGGGTTCCAATGACCGTTTTTGGCGGTAGTTTCATAGGCCGGCACACTGTAATAAGACTCTAATCCTCTAAAATGGTCGATGCGAATGCCGTCAAACATCTCCGCCATAAAGCGAATGCGGTTCTTCCACCAATCGTATCCGTTTTCCTTCATCCGATTCCAATCGTACAAAGGATTGCCCCAAAGCTGTCCGTCTTCGCAGAAATAATCCGGCGGAACACCGGCAACCTCAACGGGTTGTAAGTTCTCATCCAGCAAAAATTGCTCCGGATCTGCCCACACGTCGCTGCTGTCAAATGCCACGTAGATAGGCAAATCGCCGATAATCGCAATGCCCCGACTATGGGCATAAGCACGGATTTCTTGCCATTGCACGTGGAATATGTACTGCATGAATTGCCACTGCCATAGCGTCTCCGGATCCGGTTCTTGCTCTGTCCATTCCGTCCACACTTTATCTTGATTGGCTTTCCGAAGGGCCATAAATAAGCAAAAACGGGCAACAGAAGGATGTTGTTGTAAAAAGGCTTCTACGTGATCTTTTTGAGAATAGCGCATGGCTGCTTTAGAAAGCAACAGGATTCTTTCTGCGTGCAACCGTTCAAATTCACAAACGTAGGGTTGTTGTTGCCGTGCGGATTCCAGTTCTTCACCGGTTAACAAGCCTTGATGATATAAAGATTCCAAATCAATAAAGAAAGGATTGACGCTAAAGGTACTGAAAGATTTATAGGGAGAGTTGTATTCATCCGGCAGGCAAAACGGAAGCACCTGCCAGTAACGAAAACCGTGGTCTGCCAGAAAATCAATCCATTCTTTTGCTTCTCGTCCCAAAGAACCTTCCGAATATTCGCCCCACAGGGATGAAATATGCATCAAGACACCGCTTGCACGCTTCAACATTTTGTTACGACTTCCCTTCCGTACTCTGTAATTCAATCAAAACGATTTCCGGTGTATTAAAAGTCCGAAAGCCGCCGGACGTTCCTAAACCGGAAGAAATATAGTTGTAACGCCCCTGAGACTGATGAAGTCCGTAGGCGTAATTTTCCTGAGGAAACAAGCCATATCCGTCTAAATAAAGAGCACCGAGCATCGGCAGGCGATATTGTCCACCCAACGTATGTCCGGAAATGGACAGATCGTAATCAACTTCTTTAAAACTATACTGATTGATTTCTTCTAACCGCTTGTTCACGTCGTAATCAATGGGTTTGTGGGTAACACAGATCGAAAAGTCTTTCTCCGTATCAAATTCATATTTATCAAATAGCTTCTCCTGATACGTAATACCCGTAAGAAAAATCCGGGCGTCTCCCCGTTTGATTTCTTGAATGGGGTAAACGAACGTGGCACCTAATTCTTTCATGGCCGCTGCAACTTTGTTCCCGCTTTGTGGCATAATACAACAATTCCAATTGGCCGGTCGTTTTTTGTCCGTCTTTGGAATATCGTCATTCTCCCCTAAAATGTAATAAACCGGCGCATCCATATTGTCTAAGCTGATGAGAAGCTCCCGTACCGCTTTGAAATCTTTCATAGATTTAGAGGCAGATAAATAATCTCCGGTCAGTAAGATAATATCGTATTCTAAACCGTTCACAGCGTCAATTAACCGTTGATTGTCTCTTCCGAATTCATCTCCGTGAAAGTCGGATATTTGCAGAATTCTAAAACCGTCAAACGCGGCAGGAATTTGTTCGTGCTGAACGGTTACGTGCCGAACGACAATACGGTGATTATCCACAATTAAGGCAATCAAAGAAATCAGCAAAAAGAAACCAAGAACCCCCAACACGTACCACTTAATTCTTGCCTTACTGGTGGTATTGAGCCGGGCATTCTCTACAGAAGACGGACGCCTTCTTTTGTATTTATTTCGGTCTCCTTTACTTAATTTCAGCATATTCGCACATAACTCCGTTATTAAAATGCATTTTTAACATTATAACAAAAAAATATGCTACTGCCAACTGTTGAGAAGATTATTTTGTTCTGTTATAATGAAAGACGTAATTGTTCTACTTTAGGAGGTTCCTTTATGGTTCTTACAATCGATATCGGCAATACAAATATCGTTTTAGGCGTTTTTGAAGATGACCAACTTCGTTTTATTTCCCGTTTGTCCACGTCGGAAGGCATGCAAACAGCGGACGAATTGGCGATTAAGATCAAAGCCATTTTTGAAATACGCCGGATTGATTGTGAGAAAATCAGCGGAAGCATTCTTTCTTCCGTTGTCCCCGCTGCAAACGCCTCTATTTGCGATGCCATTGCGCTTTTGACCGGCAAGAAGCCGTTCGTGGTCGGTCCGGGCATCAAGACTGGTTTGAATATTCGCATCGATAATCCCGCACAGCTTGGCAGTGACCTTTTGGTGGATTGTGTGGCGGCTTCTAATTTGTACGAAAAACCGGTGATTGTGGTAGACATGGGAACTGCAACCACTATGAGCGTTGTGGATGAGAACAACTGTATGCGCGGCGGCGTCATTTTACCCGGTGTCCGTACCTCATTAAACGCTTTGATCACCAAGACTGCACAACTGCCCCAAATCAGCATTTCCTCCCCTAAGAACACCATCGGTACCAACACCAACGACTGTATGCGTGCCGGCATCGTATATGGAAACGCCTGTATGATCGACGGTTTAATTGAGCGTATGGAGGCTGAACTGGGCACGACTGCTTTTGTAGTCGCAACCGGCGGATTGTCGGAAGAAATCTGTAAACACACGAAAAAGAAAGTCCTTCACAACCCGAATCTCTTGTTGGAAGGACTTTATATACTGTACAAGAAGAACGAACTTCCCCTTTAATTTTGAAGACGCTTTCTTGTGTACGCGTACAATGCCGTACAGATTGCGCTTCCTAATATAACTGCAGCGATTGCTTCCGGAATACCGTTGGTAAGACCGGCAGTTACGATCAGTGCACCCACTTTGCCCCCGGCAAAGGGTACGTGGTTAAACAACAAGGCAATAGAGCCGCAGAAGAAGAACGTGTTCAAAATCGAACATACGAATCCGGCAATACCCGAAGATACAGGCGTCGGGCAGCGGAATCGCATCAATAATTTAAAGCAAACGCCTGCCAAGAAGCCGCAAAGAATACGGGGAATCAAGCATACCAACACGGTATAAACCGGTTGTGCTTGCACCAACACAGCTCCGAAAGCATCCATGCCGGAAAATGCCTGATACATACTCAAAAGGCCGAATACGCCGCCTAAGATTGCGCCGGCAACCGGTCCTAACATGCAGGCTCCAATAAGAACAGGGATACACAGAAACGTGATTGAGACAGGGCCAATGCGCAGGGCAAACCCCAAAGGTGTGAAAGACAGCAGTAATAAAATTGCAATCAATACTGCCATAAGTACCAAACGGTACGTGGCCGAGGTTCCCCCGGCTTTCTTTGAAACGTGATTCATATTATATAACCTCCTGCTGCTGTTCTGCCCTCGTGGCGGATACAGCGCAAATTTACGGCACTTAAGCCGCAAGTGCATCATAACACAAGAAAAGGGCACCTGTCAAACAGGTGCCCTCATTAGGCGTGATCCGTTTCATCTTACGCCGCTTGATCCAACATAGTTCCTTCTTTGTCCGGCCAACGGTACGGAAGGCTGGTCATCAATACGGCACCGTATTTTTCCCCGACAATTTGCAGGGTAATCTCATCTTCGGACGTCAATTCTTTTTGATAATTTCGAAGAATCATCGTGTTCTCATCTACGTATTCCAAATACCCTTCCTCTTCGTCATCCAAACGGACACCGTTGATACACAGCCATACGTTCTCCGTAAAACCGGAACCTATTAATGTGTACGTGCCGTCCAGCGTGTTATGTTCCAAGGTTTCAATATACAGCGGTTCAACGCCAATGGTGAAACCGTAATTTTCGTAATATTCCGCGTATTTATGATCCTTATATTCGTAGAAGAATTTATAGATTTGGAAATCTTTCAAATATTCTTGATATACTTCGGCTTTTTCATAAACGTTATGGAATTGATTGATATCGTTCCCCTGAATGCCAACTGTGTTTAACAATTTCGTGGCCAAACGGTACAGTTCAATATCTTCATCCTCTTTAGGAAGATTCATATTGTTCCATGAGAAATACGGAACCAGGTATCGGTCAGTAGATTCAAAGCCGTTGGTATACTGCGCAAATTTAGGCAAATGATCCGAATAGAACAAAATATACGTAGGTTCATTCTTATTTTCATAATAAGTACAAATCTCTCTAAGCGCATCGTCTACGGCTTCTAACTCGTTTACGTAGTATGCAATTTGTCCGCGAAGGGCTTCATCTTCAATGCCCTTAATCTCCATACAATATTCTTCAGGAGATAAAGAAGGATAATTGCCGTGTAATTGTACCGTTACGTTGAAAATGAAATTCTTTTCAGACGTGCTGTTGGCAAATATATTTTCGTGCTGTGAAACAAAAATACTGTCGTTTGCCCAAATCTTTCCTTCCCGCTTGGAAACACCGGACATCAATTCATAGGGAATAAAATAATCAAATCCCATATTGTTATAAACTTTATTGCGGTAAAAGAACTCGCCCTGATAATTATGAATTGCAGTGGTAGAGAATCCCTGTGCTTTCAGTGCCCGCACAATCGTATCCACGTTTTGTTCATGCACGTATTTCGTATAGGGATTAAAGCTCTTACCCCCTTGTTCTTCCAAGTAATCCAAATTCATTCCGGACAAAAATTCAAATTCACTGCGAACCGTGGTACCTCCGTACGTAGGTACTTGAACAGTACCGGAAGTATATTTCTGCTGAAGCGAATGGATAAACGGAAGCGGATCTCGTTCAAATTCAGCCCCCTCAATGGTTGTGGGATCCATAAAAGATTCCACCTGAATCACGATTAAATTTTTAATGTCCGTAGGATCCGGCTTTTTATTCTGTTCGGATAAGTTTGCCATGATTTGATCCACCAGTTCTTCGTCAAAACCACGCTCCGGGAAAATCGTATCTACGGAATACGTCATAAAACTATACACAAAACCATGGGACGCAAAGGCTTCTTTGGCTTCAACATCGTATCCAAAATCAATATCCGGCGCATTCGATGCAAACATAGCGCCAAAGACAGCAATCACCACGTAAAGCGTGCAAGCAAGGAACGAACTGAGTTTAAACTTGCGACTCTTCTCCAGTTTAACAATCAACACAATGCCGGCAAGCACACAGATAATACCAATTATCACTAAAATGGTACCAAATGTACCTAAAAACTTAATCGCAGTAGGAATACCGTCTTTTGCATTATAAATATCGTTCGGAAGCAACGGTTCATATAAATTGGAGGCTTTGTAGGCACTGCCGATAGAAACCGCAAACCAAATAACCAAATAGATAACCGCCGCGGATTTCAGTTTAGGACACCAGAAAACAAAGGATCCGATGGCGGTAAAATACAAAAGATTGCACGCCAAAATATCCGGATTTCCAATCATCGTTTCGAAGGGCGTGATGAAGCTGAACGTTTGGATAAATTCCATAGCAAAGATAACCAAAACCGACATCATCATCAAGATGGTGATTTTGGCAAAAAGTTCCCGATAATTCGTTTCTTTCGGTGCTTTGCGTTCTTTCATAATAAAGAAAATTACAGCAAACGCAAGGCAAAACAGCATTGGAATCAATGCGATCAAAAAGCAATTTTTTGCAGCACCTAACCATGCGAACCACGCAGCCATCATAATGCCTGTTCCCGCATAGCGATAAGGCATCAATTGACAAGGAATCAAAAACAAAGCAAGGGACATTAAACGCGGCACGATCAAACACAGCACCCAAGTCAGGTTGTAGTACGTCATACCATGTTCAAAATTAGTCACAACAAGAGAAACAAGCACTGCAACGATATAAATCACAGACCAGTGCAAAAAGTGAAAAAATTTCTCTTTTGTTAAATTCGGAAAAAGTTTCACAAGCAAACCTTCTTTCAAGACGAATTAGTACGAATAGTGAAGATTCTTCAACACCCGATGGTTATCGTTCAGCCAATTTTGTAAAAGCGGAATAATCGCCGCCCTTTGTATCCACACGAATGGACTGAATGACAACGTCCTCTAAGGGTTTGTCATAAAAGTTCGTACGTGTTTCACTGATTTTGATTGCAACCTCCAAACCTGAAATCGTTTTACCGAAAGCAGCATATTGGCCGTCTAAATAGGTACAATCTGCAACACAAATAAAGAATTGAGATCCTGCAGAGTCAAAGACCTGCGTACGACCCATAGAAATGACACCGGGTACGTGAGAAATGGTATTCTTCACACCGTTTGCCATAAATTCGCCTTTGATAGAATATCCCGGTCCACCGGTTCCGTTCCCCAGCGGATCACCGCCCTGAATCATAAAGCCGGCAATAACGCGGTGGAACGTAAGTCCGTCATAGAAACCGCTGTTAGCAAGGCTAATAAAACTTGCCACCGTGTCCGGAGCCTGATCCGGGTATAACTCGACTACAATCGTGCCGTACCGTTCAATTTCAATGGTTGCAACAGGATTACTTTTATTTTGATCCATAATGGTCTCCCCTATCTTCTTATTATTCATCCAACTTGGTAAATTTAGAATAATCTACGCCTTTGGTGTCTACGCGAATGGATTTAATAACGACGTCGCCGGTGATCGGTTTAGAGCTGCTGTTCGTAGGTACCTCACTAATATCCACCGCATAATGCAACCCGGACAACACTTTACCAAAAGCGGCATATTGACCATCCAGCCAATCGCAATCCGCCACACAAATAAAGAATTGAGAACCGGCAGAATCGTAAGGATAAGAACGACGCCCCATCGAAATCACACCGGCAGTATGTTTCAGATCATTGGCAAATCCATTGACAGAAAACTCACCCTTAATATTATATCCCGGTCCGCCGGATCCGTCTCCGTTGGGATCGCCTCCCTGAATCATAAATTCAGGAACCACGCGGTGGAAAGTCAATCCATCGTAGAACTTGTCATTAGCAAGCGTTACAAAGTTGGACACCGTATCCGGTGCAATTTCCGGATATAATTCCAATACGATTTTCCCGTAGCCTTCAATTTCAATAGTAGCAATAGGCAATTCGACACCGTCGTAACGGTCCGGGTCGTAAGTCTGTGGTTCGTCCGAACAACCGGTAAAAAGCGTACCGGCAAAGACCAACATACAAAGACACAGACACAAAAATTTCTTACGCATAAAGGTATCCTCCCAACCTTATGAATTATAATAGTTTATCAAACTTCCTGCAACAATAATTTTACGTTCATCACCGGAAAGATCGGAAAGGGTCAACGTAATATCCGCTACGTCACCGCTCTTTCGGTAAATCTTAGCAGGAATTTTCTCAATCGCCTCTTCAACGGCTTTACGGATTCCGGGAATCATGATACGGTCGCCGTCTTGCAGTTGAAGGCCGAAGAAATCGTCGGACGTAAATGGAATCATACCCCAGTTGATCAAATTGCTGCGGTAACGTTTGGTGGCGTAAGCTTCTGCAATATTTGCAAATCCACCCAAAACTTTTTGACAGGATGCGGCTTGTTCCCGGGCGGAGCCGTCGCCGGGCTTCACAGCACAAACAACACTGCCGATTTGTGTGGTATGAGCCAAAATCTGTGCATCGCCAATACCTGCAAACTTATCGGCAAAACCGGAAGCATCTACACTAGAACCGGAAACGAAATTTCTTCTTGCCTGTTCTGCTTTTGCGGTTTCTTTCGCCTTTCCAACGTATCCCGGATCTTTTCTGGAGAGTGCAAACTCTGCAAGACGAAGAGGATTGGAACGGTAAGAAGACGTCTCGCCGCTGGGAATCAACTCATCGGTCGTTGTAACCGGATCGTCAATCACGCAGGCAACTTCCAGCAGCATATTCTCGTGAAGCGCATCCATCTTCGGCCAATCTGCAATATTGGGGCCAAAGTGAAGCGGTTCTTCCTCTTTGGCTTTCCCATAACCAAAGTAGAGACGATTCTCGTATACTTTCTTGTCAAAGGTATACGGAACTTTCTTTTCAGAAAGATCAAAGCGGTCAGCAAGATCTGTTGCAGGTGTTAAAATACCGCCGTTTAAAGACGTAGCTGCAATAGAACGGGCATCCATCAATGCAACCCAAGAAATCTGGCCTTCACCGGGTTTAGATCCTTCTCTGTTGGGGAAGTTTCTGGTGGTGTGACGGATACTGAAGGCGTTGTTGGAAGGCACGTCCCCGGCACCAAAACAAGGTCCGCAGAATGCTGTACGAATGGTGGCACCGGCTGTCATCAGGTCTGCCAAAGCACCGTTCTTGGTAAGTTCTAAAGAAATCGGTTGGCTGGCAGGATATACAGACAAAGAATATGCACCGTTGCCGATAGACTGGCCGCGAAGCAAGTTTGCTGCGTAGCAGATGTTTTCAAAAGTACCGCCGGAGCATCCTGCGATAACACCTTGGTCTACGTACATCTTGCCATCCCGGAATTTCTCCGTAAGCTTATATTCTTTAATCTTGCCGCCAAATTGTTCCATGGCTTTCTTCTCAGTTTCTGCCAAAATTTCAGGCGCATTTTCCAAGAATTCCCGAATGGTATAGGCATTACTGGGATGGAACGGCAGTGCAATCATAGGCTCAATCTGATCAAGATCCACCATAAGACAAGCGTCATAGTATGCGCCTTCTGCCGGCTTCAAAGGACGGTAGCCCTCTTCGCGGCCGTGAACGGTCAAATATTCCTTTACCAGTTCATCCGTTTCCCAGATAGAAGACCAACAGGTTGTTTCTGTAGTCATTACGTCAATGCCGATACGGTACTCTACCGATAAATTGGCAACACCGGGACCCACAAATTCCATTACGCAGTTCTTTACAAAACCGTCCTTAAATGTTTCTTTGATAATCGCAAGGGCCACGTCTTGGGGGCCTACGCCGGGTTTCGGGCTGCCGGTCATATAAATACATACCACTTTGGGATCGTTTACTTCGTAGGGGCGTTTCAAAAGCTGTTTAACAAGCTCGGGACCGCCCTCGCCTACTGCCATGGTGCCCAAAGCGCCGTAACGGGTATGACTGTCAGAACCGATAATCATCTTGCCGCATCCTGCCATCATTTCACGCATATATTGGTGAATAACCGCTTCGTGAGGCGGCACGTAAATGCCACCGTACTTCACTGCCGCAGAAAGACCGAAGCGGTGGTCATCTTCATTGATGGTGCCGCCTACTGCGCACAGAGAGTTGTGACAGTTTGTAAGTACGTAAGGAACAGGAAATTCTTTCAGTCCGCTTGCACGAGCCGTTTGAACAATACCTACGTACGTAATATCATGGGATGCAAGAGCATCAAAACGAAGTTTCAATTTTCCTTCTTTCGGGCTGTCCGGCGTTAAGTGATCCCGAACGATACCGTAAGCAATCGTCCCCTGACGGCCCTCTTTAGATGCCTCAGCAGGAGTAGGAATTCCGTTTTGTAAAACAACACCGGATGCAATCTTCTTTAAACTCATACAACAATCCTCCGATTCAATTTATTCAATACTATAGAAACACCGGCTACAGCCAGTACAACCGGCACAGCCAACGTTAAAGTCAAACAAAGTGTTTTGTTCAAACAATCAAACATATAAAGGCCCATAGGCAGTATAGATAAAATGGCAACAAGCCAGGAAAGCAGCATACTGATAAACGTATTGGTATTTCGTTTCATGGCTTCTGCTTCCTTCTCCCATACCAATTTGGGCTTCCGGAAATCAATATACAAAGATACAAACACGCAGGGAATCGCAGAAATCAGCAGGGATAACAAGAAAACGATTCCGTCCGAGAAAGCAAAGCGGAAAATAAACCAACCTGTTCCAAAAGTCAATAAATCCCCGATCCAGAACAATATCAAAGACGCTATAGCTCTGCCCATAAAATCAGTCTGCAGAGATACCGGTGCCACTTGTGTTACCCATCGAGAAAGTCCTTCTCTGGAGTAAGAACTGCCCGGTACCACTGATATGGTAGAAACAACAAAATATACAACGCCCATCACGATCAAAGCCGGTAAAATAAGCCATTTAGCGTTGCCGGTTTCTCCATACAGCATCTCCCCCATTAAACGGGTGGATCCCAAGCCGGCATCTGCCGTAATGCAAATCAGCATAACCGGCCCCATAAGAATGCCAATCAATCCGTTCATTACGTAAACAGGACACCGTATTAAACCTCTGAATTCTTTCTTCATATAGGCCCAGAACGGTTTGCCGGATTTGTATCGCGCCTGTGTTTTCTTGCGGTTTGCGTGCATAGTAAGGCTTGCCCGAACCGCAAAGAAACTCTTGCTGCCGATCCAGTACATCCCCGTCAGCAAAGCGCCGGAAATCAGCACGATAGCACCAAATGCAGCTAGTGCATACCAAAGATTTCCAATCATGGTCATTCTGGTTAAATAAACACCTGGAAGAAGCTTGATCAGGGTAGAAAACCATCCGGATCTTTCAAAAAGTCCCACAAAATCGAAAGATGCAAACCACGCATTAAATTTTGCAGAAAAAGAGTAGTTAAAGATCATATAGCCAACCAAGAATACCACGCCAAATACGGTGGCCAGTTGTTCTCTGAACGGACAGTAAGCAATCAAACGCATACAAATAAGTACGAATGCATACGCTAAGCATACCGGTAAAACAGGCACCAAAAACACCGCCGGTATAGACATCAAAATCATCTGTAAAGAAAAGCCCTGCCCCAGTCCGTAAATGATAACCGAGGGAATCAGTACAAATGCCGCAGACAAAACGCCGGAAGCATAAACGTGCAGCACTGTCGACATATAGATATGACGTTTCGGAATGGGCAATGCCGATAAAAACTCATGATCTTTCCGGCCAAACATCGCCGTGAATGAAGAAAGCAACGCAAAGAAAAGAATCAAAATCTGTGCCAGGAACAGTATGAGCGTGAGATAGTGTTCTGCACTTCCCACCATGCTGACCATTTCATAACACAAATAAAGAATAAAAATATAAGGCGTAACAACAATCGCCGCAAGCAGCAAAAGCGGCGCGAAGAGTGCAAGCAATTTAGGAATCAGTCCCGGTGTGGTTCTGATTCGATAACGAAGATCTTGTATTCCAAGCATGTATTTCATTTGAAACAAATGAAAACGTATAAAACTCGTCACAAAAGCCTCCTACACTTGCTCCACTGTCTTCAAAAAGATTTCTTCCAAAGAAGAATCGCTACCCGCCTGCCGACGAAGTTCTTCCAACGTTCCCACTGCAACCAAACGGCCATCTGCAATAATACCTACACGGTCGCATAATTTCTCCGCCACTTCAAGTACGTGAGTAGAAAAGAAAACCGTATTCCCGGCTGCACAGTGAGCCCGCATTTCTTCTTTAAGCAGATGAGCTGCCATCGGATCCAGTCCAACCATAGGTTCATCCATAATCCACAATTTGGGCTTATGCAGCAACGCGCCCATTAGAACCAATTTTTGACGCATACCGTGGGAATAGCTTCGAATTTGGTTGCCAAGAACGTCTTGTATACCAAACATCTGTCCGTAATACAGAATCCGATTCTGCCGATCCGTACCCGACACACCGTAAACGTCTCCTAAGAATTCCAAGTATTCCATACCCGTAAGACGGTCGTAAATATCCGGATTGTCCGGAACGTAGCCAAACATACGCTTCGCTTCCACCGGTTCTCGGACAATGTCCTTGTCGCAGATCGTAACACTGCCTTCATTTGGCGTAAGGATGCCGGTGATCATCTTAATGGTCGTTGTCTTTCCCGCACCGTTAGGACCAATAAAGCCAAATATCTCGCCCGGCTTTACATGAAGGGAAATATGATCCACCGCGGGGGTATTTTTCTTTGCATACCACTTGGTTAATTCATGTAATTTAAGCATACCCGCAATCCTCCAATCTACAAACATACAGACTGCTACAGTATAGCACTTTTTCTGTTTTTTCACAATACCGAGAATCCGAAAAACAGATTCTAAAAAATTTTATTTTACCCTATGGACAAATGCATTTCGATATGGTATTATTGCAAAGGTCGAAGCAAGTTGGACCGCCCGCGGGTGTAGTTCAATGGTAGAATTCCAGCTTCCCAAGCTGATTACGGGGGTTCGATTCCCCTCACCCGCTCCACCGACACACATACGCCCTTATAGCTCAGTAGGTAGAGCGCATCCATGGTAAGGATGAGGTCATCGGTTCAATTCCGATTAAGGGCTCCAGAAAGAAAAAGGCTGTCTCGAGTCAAAGAGGCAGCCTTTTGTATTTCACAAAATAGTAAGGTTGAGCGATAGATACACTTAAGAAAAATACTTGAAATGGACAGGTCGCAAAAACACCAAAACCTATGTTTCACAACCTATTTCTACACATTTTAGGCGTCCCTGCACAACACGGTCCTGCCCGCCGTAATCTTGAACTACGGCCACGTCTTGGAATCCATGCACCGTAAGCAAGGTCTGAACCGCGTCCCCTTGGGCGTAACCGATTTCAAAGAACAGATAGCCGCCCGGGACCAACACCCGGGAAACATCTTGTAAGATCGCTCGATACGCATCCAAGCCGTCCGACCCCGCCTTCAATGCAAGTTCCGGTTCATGCAAACGAACGTCCAAAGGAAGCATTTTCATTTCTTCCGTTGTAATATACGGCGGATTAGAAAGAAGAACATCAAACTTTTCTCCCTCCGGAATCGCCTGAAGAAAGTCTCCTTGGTAGAAACGCAGTGCAACGTTATGCTTCTTCGCATTCTCCCCGGCAATCGCCAGGGCATCCGGCGAAACGTCTGAAAGCGCAACAGAAACAGGCGTCCCCAAGCGAGCAACAGCAATACCGATACATCCGCTACCGGTACATAAATCCAGCACCCTTTTCCCTGCGCAGTACGGAAGCGCATTCTCCACCAATATTTCCGTATCACGCCGTGGAATCAATACACCGGGGCGAACGATAAATTCAAGCCCCATAAAAGATGCAGAACCTAAAATATATTGCAGCGGTTCGCCTTGCATCCGCCTGTCGGCAATCCCGTCAATACGCATCTGTAAATCCGAATCGATTATTCGATCCGGATAAGTATACAAAAAACTTCGGGAACATCCCATCACCGCAAGCAGAATCATTTCCGCCTCTACACCGGCACAGTCATCTGCAATGGGCGCAAGCCGCTGTGTCAAAGACTTGCGACAAGCGGATACCGTCATTGTGCCTCGGCCTCCTGTATTTCAGGTGCCGTTTCTTCCGCGGAAGTCTCTTCCGGATCTTCCGGTTTCGGTTCGTAGGCTGAAATATCCACTTCAATGCCTTCAAAAGAAAGTGCTTTTCCAAGGGCTACGATCGCCACTTCAATCATGGAATCATCCGGTTCTTTGGTGGTAAAACGTTGCATGCCCATCCCCGGTGCGCGTAAAATGCGGGTAAACCAATTATCGTATTTCCCCACAAGGCGGTTAAATTCGTAGGCAATTCCTGCTACGATGGGCAAAAGCAAAAAACGAAGACCCAAATTGGCCAGCATGCGAAGCACCCCATTGGCAATTTCCGCAGAACCAAAGCGCGGTACAATGGAATTGACCAAAATACTAATAAATACAACCACAAACAAAAACGCCGTACCGCAGCGAGGATGATGTTTAGAACAGCCTCGTACGTTCTCCACAGTCAAAGGCAGGCCCTTTTCATAGCATGAAATGGTTTTGTGTTCGGCGCCGTGATACATGTAGACGCGTCGAATGTCTTTCATCACCACGATCGACACCATATAGCCAAAGAAAATCACCATACGGGTGAGACCTTCCACCAAATTCTTATAAATACTCGCCGTATCTTCCGGAAGAACCAGTCCGGAAACCAACAGCGGCAGGAACACAAATAAGCCTACGGATAAACAAAGTGCTAACACCAAAGAAACACCCATAAAGAAATCCATCGCTTTGTCCCCTAATTTCTTGTCAATCCACTTGTCAAACTTGGATTGTTTCGCCGCTTCTTCTGCCTTTTCTTCTTCCGTCATAGCGATTTCCGCAGAATCGAATAACGCCTTCATACCGCGTTTTAACGAATCAATTAAGCTGACTACGCCGCGAATGACCGGCAATCCCAGCAATTTGTGCTTGCGGGTAAGTAATTCCACAGGCTTCGTTTCGATCACCATCTTACCTTGAGGATCCCGAACTACCTGGCACATACCGTGAGGCCCCAGCATCATAATGCCTTCCATCAAAGCCTGTCCGCCCACAGAACAAATCTTTTGGGTTTCACATTGTTTCTGCTGTGTTTCTATTTTTTTCAAATCAATTTCTTTATGCATAAACGTAATTCCTCTCAAATAACGATTGATTCATTATAGCACATAACGGAGTAAAAACTCAAATCCTATCATAATGAAAAGGAAACCAAAATTTAACAAGCTAAACAGGCCGATATAATACGCCATCTTTCCGGGATTGTGGCGATTATACTCTCGGAACGTAATCAAACTTGCTAAAGATGCAATCAACGTGCCCACGCCACCGATATTGACACCAACCAATAAATCCGCATAATTACTTGTAAATCCCGAAAGTAAAATAGCCGAGGGTACGTTACTGATAAATTGACAGGACAAAACGCTGAATAACAAGGTATTTTTACTTAAAAGTAATCCAAAGAACTCCCGCACAGCCGAAATCCGAGCCATATTCCCGGCAAATATAAAGAAAAATACAAAAGTGAGTAACAACGGATAGTCCACCATGCGAAGTGCCCGTTTGTCCGCGAAAAACAGCACCACCGGAATAACCACCAATCCGATCCAATAGGGCACCGAGCGAAAAACGATGGCGATGGACAATGCAAATAACGCCATATACAGCACCGTTTTACGGCGATGATGCTCCCCTGTATTTTTTGCCGAACTCAAAATCATAGGTTCTCCTTTCACAAACAGACAGCACGCCGTAAGCATAATCACTGCAAGCAGAAAAGGCGGAAACATAATGCGAATAAATTCGCCGTTGGAAATTTGAAAACGCGTGTATAAATATAAGTTTTGCGGATTGCCGAAAGGTGTCAGCATTCCGCCAGGATTGGCTGCAATGTTTTGCAGAATAAAAACATAGGCCATATATTTTTCCTTGTGGGTGGAATGGAGTACGTAAAAACCCAAAGGCAGAAACGTAAGTAACGCCATATCATTGGCAATCAGCATAGAGCCGATAAACGTAATATAAACCAGTGCCAACACACATAGCCGAGCCGTATGGAAATACTCCACAATCTTTCTTGCAAGCATATAAAAGAAATCAATATCTTTCAAAGCACAAACCACTGCAAGCACGCAGAACAGACAAGACAGGGTTTTGAAGTCTATGTAATCCAAATACCGCCGGTCTATGGGCACAAAAAAGACGGTCACAAGGGCCGCAAACATCGCAACAGTCATCATACTGTTTTGTTTGAAAAATTTGAGTATTTTCTGCATATCAGAACCTCGAACAAAAATCGTTTAAATGATCTAACACAAGGCAGTCGCAGCGAAGAAGAGTTTCCTTGGGTTGATGCCCGCCTGCAATCAGCACACAATCCACGTTCATTGCTTTTGCCACTTCATAATCGTGAACGGTATCCCCGATCATTACCGCTTGTACGTTTGGATGTCTTTCTTTCCAGGAAAGCGCCAAAGCCTCTTTAGAATTGGCATAAATATTGTCGAGGCCCATCACTTCTTCAAAATAATCCCGAATACCCAAGTCACGAAGCTGTCCTTCCAACATAGCGGACTTAGTTGCGGATAAAACAGATTGAGGAATTTTCATTGTTCTGAAGAATTCCAGCGCCCGGACAACGCCGGGACATAAAGGCGCCATTTTAACCCGATCCAAATACTGTTCCACCCATTCCACCGCCACCGACTCGTAGGGTTCTTTGGAAAAATCAAACCCCAAACGACTATAATATTCCTTAATCGGAAAACCAAAAACTTTCCGATAGGCCTCTTGAGACGGAATTTCCGGTAAACCGCGATTGGACAGCAGAAAATTCACGCTGTCGATGCCGGTTTGAACGTCGTCTAAAATTGTGCCGTTAAAATCCCAAAGGATATACTCATACTTCTTCATCAGGGGTGTTTTCTGGTGCCGGAATACCGGGATCGTACTTCTCCAAATCTGCTAATGATGAAAGGCCTGTGCTCTTTAAGAACAGTTCCGTGGTGCCGTAAAGCATAGGTCTTCCCGGACTTTCAGAACGGCCCTTCTCACAAACCAGTCCCCGCTCCACCAATTTTGCCAAAACGCTGTCAGAATTAACACCGCGGATAATTTCAAGACCGCCTCTTGTAATGGGCTGGTTGTAGGCGATAATAGTAAGCGTTTCCAGCGCAGCACGGCTGAGTGGTGCCGTGGACGTTTCTTCAAAGTAAACGCGCATATCTTCGTGGAGTTCCGGTCTGGTGGAAAGTTGATAGCCCTTGTCCACACGGCGAAGCATAATCCCCCCGTTTTGGGCTTCATAGCGTGCTTCCAAACGATCCATCACTTTCTCCACTTCTTTATATTTCAGCGTAAGTACCATAGCAAGGTCTTCCAGAGAAACTACGTCTCCCGCGGCAAACAACATCGCCTCTGCAACGGCTTCTGCTTTACTGTAACGATCTAACTCCTGCATTTCTTAGTCCCCTTTCGCGCCCAACAATTCTTCCCCGTCGTATTCATCCGTAACTTCCCGTTCCAGAAGTTCCATATCGCCATCTCCAAATTCTTCGCCGGGTAAAATTTCAATCTCACCAAACAGCTTGTCCTGCTTGACGCTGACACGCTTTCTTCGGTCCAGTTCAAGCAGCGCCAGGAATCCGGTAACCCGTTCCATTCGGGTAGATTGTTTTCGGTCAAAAATTTCCGCAAAAGTGGATTTTGTTTTCCGAATCAGTTTGGTCACGATCTGCTTCATCTTGTCCCGAATGCTGACTTTCTCCACTTTCAGGATACGCTCCATCTTCTGACGGTTGTCGTTCTTCTTCTCAATATTTCGTGCAACGATTTCCGCGTATACGTCGCAAAATTCTTGCATATCAATGTCCACCGGCAAATACACCCTGGGAAAATGAAGGGGTTCCGGCATTTTGTAGTAAGCCTTGTTCCAGTGATCGTACAGTTTACCGATTTCAGGGGCAATGTTCTTAAACCGACGGTATTCCGTCAATCTGCGGATCAATTCTTCTTCGGAAATTTCCTCTTCCGCTTTTTCTTCTTTCGGGAGCAGACGGCGAGACTTCAAATGTAGCAACGTAGAGGCCATTACCAAAAACTCACTGGCAATTTCCATATCAAAATTGTTGTGTAAAATTTCCATATACTGATCGGCAATCAGACTGACAGAAACGTCCGCAATATCCAATTTATTCCGTTCCAAAAGTGTCAGGAGTAGGTCAAAAGGACCCTCAAAGATATCCAATTTGATATCCTGAAGGTTGGAGCCGTGAATTTCCTGTAAAATGCCTTCCAAACTGCCACTTCCTCTAGTGTATTGAACCTAAATATTATATAAGATTTTGATAGTTCCGTCAATGTTGCTTTTGAAAGGGCGAAATGATATACTGTGCAGTCGTCAATGATAGGTAACACTTTACTCAAAAAAATATGATGAAGTAAGAATTGGTTGTTATGACCTACATTACGGCCAAATAATCTGTC
>JAGBGO010000052.1 GCA_017935905.1 Clostridia bacterium
AAGTGCAGCACTCCCCGCCTGATTGCGACTTCCGTCATTCTGGCCGGACAAATATTCTACAAAGTAGCCAACTTCTTCTGCGTAGCCATCTACAAAAGTAAGATCCGGTTTGAACGCCTCACCTTCTGCAGGATATACGGTTACATCTCCATTCTTATCCACAATAGTTGCTTTCTCAAAAGCCACACGATAAGAAGATTCAAAAGGTACGTTCTTTAAAGACCAGTCACCGATGACGGTAACGGTAAAATCATCTCCGTAACAAAGGGTAGAATGGGCGCTGTCCCATTTTCCATACCCATCCTTGGTACGACAAGAAACCGCAGTAGGATTGCCAAACAAATAACGTGCCATATCCACGTCGTGAATGTGAAGATCTTGAATACAACCGCCGGAACGCGTTTCATCCATGTACCAATTCTCCCAGGACCACAACGGCGGCGCGCTTAAACGCTGGAAGAAACCGGAAATCGGTTTGCCATACCGACCATCGGCAATCAACGTACGTAAATATTCATATTCAGCAAAGAAATGAAGGCATTGACCGATCATAATTTGCTTTCCTGTTTCTTCGGAAACCGCCAGCATTTCCTTACAATCCTCATAAGTCAACGCCATAGGCTTTTCACAGAAAACATGATAGCCGGCGCGCATTAAATAAACAGCCTTCTCTTTATGTAAGAAAGTGGGCAGACAAATATCCACTACGTCCGGTTGCTCCTTTGCAAGCATTTCATCTAAATCCGTATACGTGTTAAAATGGACATTTTCTGTCGCATCGTTTCCGTCACTGATGTTAATTTCAATGTTCTTGGTAAAAGCATCCGGTGAAATATCACAAATTCCTACCAATTTCGCTCTGCCGGATCGCTCCAAGCCCAAATAACTGTTCTTATGAATCTGAGCGATACCGCCGTAGCCTAACAAACAAACCTTATACATATCATACCTCCGGGTTGACATTTTGATAAATTTATGTAGTATATATTTTACAAGTCTTTTATCACTATGTAAATACAAAAAAAGGCGGAAAATGTATGATTTTAGACATAGCTCTCCACACCGAGTATTTATTTAATATCGACGTTATCAACGCGGTTTTCGATTTCCACTGGGATGAACACTATGCGTATTCCGGCGAATATCACGATTTTCCGGAAATAGTGTACGTAGCCGACGGAGAAGTGGAAGCCACAGAAAACGAGCGCATCTATCATTTGAAGAAAGGTGACTGGATTCTCCACGATGCCATGGAATTCCACAGTATTCGTTCCGCCGGAGAAACACATCCCCACGTAATGATCGTTTCGTTCTATACGCCGGGCATTTTCCCGGAGAATTTGAAAAACGGCGTTTTTACCCTTTCCGCAGAAGATCAAAAGACATACGAAGACCTATTTCACAGAATATATAACACGTTTCCCCACAAAGATGCCCCGGCCTATTCACGGCAGTTGCTGGCATTAGAACTGTCCGTATTCCTGATTCGCTTGTCTGCCAATCAAACCAAGGAGCGCAAACAGTCCAATTCTAAAAATGCGTTAGAATACAAAAAAATCGTAGAAGCCATGCGACGGGGTGTCTACGACAATTTAACGCTATCGGATTTGTCCCGGGAATGTCACGTCAGTGTAAGTTATATCAAAACGTTGTTTAACAATCACGTAGGAATCAGTCCAAAACTATATTACAGCAAATTACGCCATGCGGAAGCACTGCGGTTACTGATCGCCGGTATGTCTGTAGGAGAAGTGGCAGAGAAGATGAATTTCTCCTCCCCTAATTACTTTTCAATGTTCATGAAAAAACATTTAGGTATGTCGATCAGTGAATACTTAAAGAAAAGATCGACACCGACAATATAAAAAAGGGCTGTATCAATCAAGAAAGGTCGTGATTACCTGTTTCTTTATGTTTCACGACCCAATGGCGGTCGCAAATCATTCAAAACAGGTGATTTACGACCCGATCAATTGACGTTTTTTCTTTATAAACAGATAGTTCGGGTCGCAAATCTTTGATTTTGTCACAAGCACGACCTATTTGCTGTAGAAACAGGTTGTGAAACATAGGTTTTGGTGTTTCTGCGACCTGTTGGATATAGTATATCTATAGCTCAACCTTACTACTTTGTGAAACACAAAAGGCTGCCTCTTCAATTTGAGACAGCCCCTTTCAGTTTTTCAATTAAATCATTATGCATCAATCCAGCGGTTGCTCTTCATTCAAGTCATTTCCACCGGAAGTTGTAATAACATCTTGATGAACAAACGTCACAAGATTCATCTCTGCAGGTACAAATTACTCTTTCATCCTATCTTTCTCCCCTTCAAGAAATAAAATACATATTTAGTATATCATATCTCGAAGCATAGTACAAGTCTTATTTTAAAAATTTGTCCATTTCAGCAGAAATTTTTTGCAAAGATACGTATACGTCCTCATCCATCGGTGCAACTTCGGCTGTTACCCAACCGTCGTAGCCAATTTCTTTCAACGATACCATCAGTTTTTGGAAATCTAAATCTCCGTCGTTCAATGCAACGAAACCGCCTAAATTGCCGACTTCAACCTTGAAATCCTTTACGTGTACTTTCTTAATGCGATTGCCTAAGATCTTTACCCAGTGGTCCGGATACCCGGCGAACAAAACGTTACCTGCATCAAAGTAAGAACCTACGTAAGGACTTCCCACTTTGTCAATGAAGTCACGCATTTCCATAGGCGAAAGCAAGAACCGATTCCATACGTTCTCTACACCGATCGCAACTTTCTTACTCTCCGCATAGGGTGCCAACTTCTTCATAGCAGCTAAAGCACGCTCGTATACAACATCATAAGGAACCACTTCAATTGCCGGATTCCAAGGACAACTTACGGCACCGGGAACAACCAATACCGTGTCACATCCAAGATATGCCGCAATATCAATTTCCTTCTTTACCAAGCGTTCTGCATGGGCACGAACCTCCGCATCATTGGCAGAATGGGCAATATCAAAGAACAATCCGCAAGCAATGCTGTATAGTTCAATGCCGTACTTCTTTGCAAGTGCTTTCACTTCATCTAATTGTGCTTCCGTAGTATCTTCCGTAATGCCGTTACTTCCAAGAGCAAGCTCTACACCGTCAAATCCGGCCTTGCTCGCTGCATCAAAGCACGTTTCCAAAGGACAATCTCCCGGAAATACCCAAATACTTGTACCTTTCTTCATGGTAAAATACCTCCTTATTGTTCAAACAAAACAGGCTTTCCCTGTCTTGAACTTTCATAAACCGCACATACAATCTTTTGAATCTTCAGCGCTTCTTCCCCACTGATTTCCAAGGTTTCTTTACCAAGTACACTGTTGTAGAACTGACGAATTTGGGTCACATGCTGGCTACCCCAGTATTTCTTGCTGTTCTCATATTCCATTTGATCCACAGTACTCTGATCCCGACGAATCACAGTTCCGTCATCCAGGGTAATAATCGCTTCATCATAGGAAAGCACCGCCTTGCCATGCTCGCAAAGCAGACGAATTTCAATAGGTTCATCGCAACCGTAGTTGTTCATCGCCCAGAAACCGTACGTAGCACCATTGTCGTACTTGATATACCCTTCAGCACTATCGTCCACTTCCATAATTTCGTGTCCACGGTTATCCAAGTGGGCATACACAGAAACAGGATTGGCACCGATAAACCAGTTCACCAAGTCCATAGAGTGGATAGCCTGGTCAATCACAACGCCGCCCCCTTCTTTGTCCCAGGTACCTTTCCAGTCTGACAGGCTGTAATAGGTATCTGGCTTACACCAAGTAAGCACAGAACGGGCGGAAATCACTTTGCCCAGCGTACCGTCTTCAATATACTGCTTGACCAATTTAGAAGCGGTATTGTATCGGCATTGGAAGATAATACCGTACTGAACACCTTGCTTCTTAGCAAGTTCAATATTCGAAATCGTATCCTCTAAACGAATGCTGGCAGGTTTCTCACACAGCACGTGAATCCCCTGCTCCATCATTTCTCGCGAAACGATTGGATGAAGGTAATGGGGCAAACACACATGGACAACGTCCGGATGGGTTTCCGCAATCATCTTACGGTAATCTGTGTAAAATGCCGTGTTGCACCGTTTCCCTGCCGCCTCTGCACGGTCCGCTTTAATATCGCAAACGCCCACAAGCTCTACGTCTTCAAAAGAAAGCACGGGTGTGGCGTGCATCGTAAAAATATTGCCACACCCAATAATACATGTTCGTAACTTATTCATTGCAAATTAAACCTCGAAAGGAAGTTGCTTGCCGCCTTGATTTGCACTGTTTCTCAAAGTTTCAATCAACTTCACGCTAAGAGAAGCGCTGTCAGCCCGGTTCTTGGTATTCTCAGCACCGCCGATTACGTCCATAAAGTAGCTGACTTCTGCTGCATAACCGTCTTTGGGCTGAATATCTGCCGTAAAGCCTTCGCCTTCTGCAGGATATACCTTGACAACGCCGTTTACACAGATAACCGTTGCTTTCTCAAATGCAACGCGGTAAGAAGGCTCAAAAGGAGCGTTCTGCAAAGACCAGTCACCAATAACGGTTGCGTGAAGGTCGTCGAAAATCAATGTAGAATGTGCACAGTCCCACTTGCCGAAACCGTCTTTTGTCTTACAAGATACGGTATGGGGATTGCCAAACAAATAGCGGCACATATCGATATCGTGAATGTGCAAATCCTGGATACATCCACCGGAAAGGTTGGAATTCATGTACCAGTTCTCCCATGCCCATACCGGCGGAGGACTGAGTCTTTGGAAGAATGCGGAAATCGCCTTGCCGTACGTTCCGTTTACAACCAAATCTTTCAAATATTCATACTCAGAGAAGAAGTGGAGGCACTGACCGATCATCAGTTCCTTGCCGTTTGCTTTTGCAGCAGCCAGCATTTCCTGAGTTTCCGCATAGGTCAACGCCATGGGCTTCTCGCAGAATACGTGGTAACCTTTGTTCAGCAAATAAACTGCCTTCTCTTTATGTAAAAACGTAGGCAAGCAGATATCTACCATATCCGGCTGCTCTTTCGCAAGCATCTCATCCAAATCGGTGTAGGTGTTGAAGCTCAGTTGCTTGTCACCGCTGTCATCGCTGATGTTAATTGCAATTTCCTTTGTGAAAACGTCTGGGTTGATATCGCAAACACCCAAAAGTTTTGCTTTGCCCTCTTTCTCAAGCAAAGAATAACCGTTTGCATGTACGTGGCCAATGCCGCCGTAACCCAATAAACATACTTTTACCATAATGATAACCTCCTAATTGACTTTTAGTTATGGATATGTTATACCCTTATTATACTACCATTTATTATGTAAACAATTAAAAAAAGGAACAAAAAAGTATGAATTTCGATCAAAAACGCATAATTCCGCCCTTTCAAATTGAATCTTTCATTACTGCCTTTGATTTTATGTGGAATGAAGATTATATCTACACCGGAGAACAACACGACTTTTGGGAAGTGGTATACGTTATGGACGGAAGCGTAGAAGTAGCAGAAGATGACCGTATTTACACCTTGCAAAAAAGCGATCTGATTCTCCACGCTCCTATGGAATTTCACAAAATTCGAACCATTGACCGTACGCAGCCCCACTGCTTAATTTTCACTTTTTCCACCTCCGGTGCACTCCCCTCCAATTTAGAGAAAGGGTTATTTCACCTGACGCAAGAGGAAGACGAAACATTTCGCCAAACTTTTACGCAAATTTACCAGTTTGTGCACCAAGGCACGGAAAATGCCGCCGGTTATTTAGCCGCATTAGAGTTATCTACCTTTTTACTCCGTCTATCCGCCAGCCGCAAAAGTATCCGAAAGCCTTCCCAGTCCCGCCAGGCCCAGTATTATCATCTGCTGGTATCTACTATGCGGGAATGTGTGTACGATAATATTACCTTAGAAGAACTTTCCGACCGCTGTCATATTCACGTAAGCCATATCAAGCGCCTGTTCCAACGGTACGCCGGTATGTCCCCAAAAACATACTATATTAAAATGCGGGCAGGAGAAGCCCTCAACCTGCTTCAAAGCGGCCTTTCGGTCCGCGAAGCTTCCGATCGAATGAACTTCTCCTCGCCCAATTATTTTTCACTGTTTATGAAACAACAACTCGGAATGTCCGTATTAAAGTATCTTAAACTCCATTCCAATGACGAAACGTAGTACCGCGTTTATTTCTTCTTTTTAATTAAGAGAATAACCACCACGACCAGCGCTACCAACAATGCAGCCGCGATTCCGATTACGAGGAACAAAACAGTATTGTTTCCACGCTGTCCGCCATTTTCAGGGGTTTCCGTTCCGTCTACGACCGGTGTAGCTACAGCGGAATCGTCCGTCGGTGCATTGGTAACCGGCACGTCCGTAGTAGGTGCTTGGGTAGCCGGTGCATCCGTTGCGGGAGCTTGGGTAGCCGGTGCATCCGTTGCAGGAGCCTGGGTATTAAGATCCGGATCTGCAATGGTAAAATCAACTCTGGTATTCGACAAATTCATGCTTTCATCATTAGACTCCAAAATCGCGTAGTAGGAATCCGCCCAGAAATCCAATTCCGACGTATCTACTTCAAGAGTGCCGGAAATACCGATGTACGTTCTGGTATCCCACAAATAAATCGCGTCGCTGCTTACAGGAACGTCCATACTGTCGTAAAATGTAATTTGGAGAATCTTATTATACGGCAATGCGTCGGTAATACCGTCGTAGTGAATCTTAATGATATCCCCAAGATTGTA
>JAGBGO010000053.1 GCA_017935905.1 Clostridia bacterium
AAGGTAATTTCCAGCACGGCTTTTCGAATGCGGTCCACTAAAGCGAGATAATCTTCCCGCGTATATTTCCGATTCATTTCTTTCAGCACCCGGGTGCTGCCGGACTGCACCGGCAAATGAAGCTGATTACAGATTTGCTTGTTTCTGGCGATTGCGTCAATCAGACGGTCGGATAAATCCTTAGGGTGCGAGGTCATAAAGCGAATCCGGGGAATCTTCGTTTCCCGGCACAGCAAATCCAAAAGATCCGCAAAATCCCCAATACCGTCGTTATTTTCTAAATCTTTTCCGTAAGAATTCACATTCTGACCAAGCAAAGTGATCTCTTGAATACCATTTTCCACAAGTCCGCGCACTTCTGCCACAATATCCGCGGCTTTCCGGCTCCGCTCCCGACCTCTTACGTAAGGCACGATGCAGTAGGAACAGAAGTTGTTACAGCCGTACATAATGGTAACCCAGGCTTTCAGGTCGTCCGCCCGCTCCACGGGCACGCCTTCTGCCACTTCCCCTTCCGTCTTGGAAACTTCCAGTACGCGTTTCTCGTCAAAAATCACGCGATAGAGGTACTCCGGCAGTTTATGGGTAGCGCGGGTGCCAAATACCAAGTCCACGTTCTTATATACACGGCGAATTTCGTCCACTGCGTGGGGTTGTTCCGTCATACAGCCGCAAACGCCGGTAATCATAGTGGGTTTAATGCGTTTTGCCCCTTTCAAGGCGCCTAAATGGCCGTATACTTTCTCCTCCGCGTTCTCTCGGACACAGCAGGTGTTGAATAAGATTACGTCTGCAATCCCGGCTTCTTCATGCACCGAATATTCAGACACCAAAGAGAAACCCATTTGAAGGAGCATACCGGAAAGTTTCTCCGAATCGTGCTCGTTCATCTGGCAACCGAAAGTGCGGACACAGGCGGTTCTTTTGTGGCCATGCTTCGCGGCAAAGGCATCGTTCCAGTCCCGGATTTCCCGGGTAAAATGGAGTTGTTTGGTCATTTCTTCTGTGGATACTTGAATGGTCGGCATAAAGATAACCCCTTTCCGGTGGATATGATACCACAGGATCGGGGTTTAAGCAATTCGGATTGGCAGGATTGGGGTATTTTTCAGATAAAATAGGGTACGACACACCCATAAATGAGCGTAAAATACCCCACAAAGAAAAACCAACCACTTTGTACAAAAATTACATATTATATTTGCGTTTTTAACATTTTACATTTTCCGGAACGCGCATTAAGCAACGCCAATAATTCCGCAGCAATGGCCGTCGCAGTCTCCCCGTCTTGCTTGGTCACTGCCGTTTCAAAAGCAGAAAAACGAAGAGAAATTTGCGCCTCAATACCGGAAAGGGCGTCATGGCTCATCGGATCCGAATAGCGAACAGTCTCATAAACTAGTTCCGCCACTTTGCGAAGCTCCGGGGTCGCAGACCGAGCAAGCAAATTTTGTGACTCCACGGTAAGGGCGCGCATAAAGGCGGTCTGCGTTTGAATTTTATTATCAATTTCTCCCACGACTTCTGCTGCCGCAGATGCTTTCAAAAGCGCAATCACATTCAAAACCATAATGAGCAAGCAAAGAATCGCACCAACCCAAGCCGGAAGCCCGGGAACAGTCACAAAGACACTGCCCACAATCAACGTAATTACCAAACCGATTTTACTGATACGCATCAAGGGAATGCGGTAAAATAATTTTCGACTACCTTCCCCGTTCAATACTTTGTATGCCACAAGAAGCAGTCCAAGGAATGCAACTAAAATAAAAATATACCCGATCCAGAATCCGGCATCAAATTCTTGCCGAAGTTGTCCGCCAATTACAAATGCTATAATATGGAACAAAACAAGTGAAATAAACCAACCAGCACTGTAGTACCCAAATACTTTCTTCATCATTTATGCCCCCTCATTAAAACTTCTGTCCGCATTCGGAGCAGAACTTACCTTTCGCTACCTTTTGACCACAAGCGGGACATTCTATCGTTTCTTCAGCAGACATCGAGATCACCGGACTTCCGCAAGAGAAACAGAATTTAGCGCTTGCAGGTAGAATCGCGCCACAACTGCAAGTAACCGTATTGTTTTGCGTAAAGTTGGCGCCTCCGGGCAACGCTTGATTCATGGCATTTCCTACTGCGCCGCCTACCATACCGCCTACAGCGCCGCCCACGCCGACCATGGTGCCAAGACCTACACCCATATTGGTAAATTGGCCGACGGCTTCATTTCTGGCTACGTCGTGGGCTACGTCAAAGCCACGTTCTTGCTGATAGGTATAGCCTTCCTGTGCCCGTTTGGTGGCCATAGCTTGAGATTCAATAATAGTCTTTTGGGCTTCGGTTTGGGCATAAATCAAATCCGTTTGCTGACGAAGTTTAGCTTCCGCAATGTCTGCGTACTGGCGGAAATGAAGTTCTTTGAATTTCTCAAACTGGCGATCGCCGTCCGGCTTTACCACGTTGGTTACAAAGAATTGTTCCAAAGATACACCGTAATCTTTAAAGTCGTTATACAGTAATCCCTTGATCGAATCTGAGAACATCGTAAGGTTCTCATCAATTTCAAAGATGTTGATGCTGTTCATCTTCATCACTTGAGCGATGTACGTCTTCACCCTTGTCATCAAGATAGAGCGGAAGAAACTAACTAATTTTTGCTGGCTGAGATGATTCTCTGTGCCAACTAATTTAAGGAGCAGTTTGCGGCTGTCTTCTGCTCGCAGGCTCATCTCACCGGAGGCGCCGATAGAAATGGGAAAGCCGTAGGTGGGCTCTATGTACTGCACCTTGCTGTCTGTCCCCCATTTGATGGCCATCTGCTCCGTCTTATTGATAAAATATACTTCGCAGTGGAAAGGCGTTTCTCCGGTCGTACGATTCAAGGCTTTGCCAATCTTGGGAATATTCTGTGTTTCCAAGGTATACCGACCCGGGCCGAAAAGATCCAAGGCCTGACCGTTCATAAAGAAGACTGCTTCTTGACTTTCGTGAACAATTAATTGTGTCAAGCTGTTGAAATCTTCCGCGGGATGTTTCCAAATGAAGGTACTGTTGTCGCCTTCATACATAATTACTTCTGCAATACGTGCCATTTTCTCATCTCCGTCTTTTTTGTTTGATGAGCAGGGATTCTGAACCCTTCGCCCATAACAGTAAATCCAATTTCTTTACATCGCTAATATGTTTATATGCTTCAAAAGTTGCATCAAACTTAGCAATACAAGCCTTGCCTTCGTCGGACGCCAGATATTCATTGTATTCTTGCTGCATATCCTCGTAGATTCTTACAGCAATTCGAATTCTCTCGTCAGCAGATTTCTTCTCAGCATCCTTCCATGCTACATCTTTACCAAGTCGGCTCATAACATTCTTATCCCAAATAGGCATATTTGTATCAACGGTAGCGACTAACTTACTGGCAAAAGAAACCGAAATCTGTTTATCTACTTCATACAAACTCCGGAGTATCCTCTCAAAATCTCGTTCTTGTGTTTGCATCAAATAAAAATATTTTTCACACCAAAGTTCATTTTTATATATGATTTTATAGTACACTTTAAATTCATTTTTAAACGCCTTGTCGATTTGCCCCTTTTGAAACTTCATTATCAGGTCAACATATTTGTCCAATTCTAATTTTTTAATTAAAAAGTTTCGCATATCTACTTCAAAATCCAACTGAATCATATTCCACCTCCCAAAAAGTAACTACTGTGTTTATGTAATTTTTATCAGCAA
>JAGBGO010000054.1 GCA_017935905.1 Clostridia bacterium
ATTACCGATATCACCCGAAAAAACAATCTTCTTATTTATACCGTTCTCACAAATCCATACTTCAATACTTGCAGAACCAAGCAAATGACCCACGTCGGTAAAACGAAGCTCAATACCGGGACATAATTCAAATTTTTTATCATAATGATAGGGAACAATTCTTTTGATAATACCATCCGCATCTTCCATAGTATAAAGCGGTTCCGGTTTCTCCTGATTAGAATGACGTTTCGCTTTACGGCTCTTCCACTCCGCTTCCTGCATCTGGATATGTGCACAGTCACGTAACATAATGCTGCACAAATCTGCGGTTGCATCCGTTGTAATTACCTGTCCGCGGAAACCTCTGGCATATAAAAGCGGAAGATGACCAGAATGGTCAACATGTGCATGTGTCAACAATACATAATCAATCAGCGCCGGTTCTACGGGAATCTCTACGTTCTCATATACATTGACGCCCTGCTCCATACCGCAGTCCACAAGGATGTGTTTACCGCAGGCATGCAGATAATGACAACTACCCGTAACTTCGTGTGTAGCGCCCACAAAAGTAAGTTTCATGTAAGTCCCTCCCCTGTATTCCAATACATAGTATTATTTTACCAAATTGTCGCACAAATTGGAAGAGTTTTTAGGGATTTTATGACAATTCAGATATTCTTTTATGGTTAAACATATATAAAATATCCGCACCCGCATTATAAAATTTTTATCATCCTTGTTATTTACGATAAAATGCTCTATAATGTGTTCAATTTGTGAAAAAGGAGAATATATTATGAAATCAAAAATTGTTGCAATTGTCTTAAGTTTACTTTGCATTGGTACTTTGACCGGCTGTAACTTAAACGAACTCGGCGCATTGATTCCCGAAGAAGAAAGCATCGGTAGCGTCATTGAAAACATTTCCGAAGAATCAGAGTCCGAGAGTGAAATTGAAGAAGCTTCTACAGAAGAAGCGGAACCGACCTCAGGCGATGAATCATCATCTGAAACCGGTGACGAAACAGCAAAAACGCTGCTGGAAACTGCCGTTGGCAACTTAACTTCGTATTCCTACGATTGTGAAATGAAAATTGTGATGGATATGGGCTCTGAACTTCTGGGCGATCTCAATTCTGATTTAAGCGGATTATTTGGCGACGTTTCAACCTCTATCGAAATTGTGCAAAACACAGAAAGTATTGTAGATGCTGAAAACGGAACCTATGTAGCCGAGGGCACAACAACTACTACCGCTTTCGGCACCGTAACCGAGCAGGAAACCGTTGTTTACACCGTTGCAAACGAAGACGGCTATACTTCTTACACTTCAGTGCCCACTACTGATACTTGGTTAAAAGAAGATGTAAAAGACAACCCTGAACTTTCAAACTTTTATGAAAATGCAACGAATTTGGAAGTACTCGAAGAAACCGACACCACCTACGTAATCAAAGGTACAATGGCATATTCAAGTGTAAGCGGTAACGTTGGTGCATTGACAACAGACAGCACCTTGTCCGACAACACTCAGATTGATGCGCTCTACATAATCGACAAAGAGACGCAGCAGCTTTCTGCAATTGAAATTACTTACGGCGGTTCTGACGACGAAGCCACAGAAGCTCTGGGCTTTGAGATGACAATCTCTTTGGAAATTACCGGCACAGAATATGTAGAAGTAATTGTTCCCGAAGAAGTTATTAATTCAGCAACCGAATCAAAAGAAAGATAAAATTGATCGTTGTGTTAAGCGATATGCAAACAGAAATACGTATTGCGTAATATTTCATATAAAAATCCTCCCTGCCGAAATTCGCAAGGAGGATTTGTTATTATTACGATATTTAAATGTATGCGAAATATATGCTTTACGCAACTTTGTGATGGCCCTACATCTACCAGCATTTCATGCCGTCCGTTTCCGGCAATTCGCATTCCTTGGTCAGCCAAGTGCCATCTATGCATTCTACCTTATAAAAAACAGAGTTTGAGAAAGAATATGTCTTGATTTCACCGTCTAAAACGTACGAAAAAGTAATTTCCATTTCATCATCGGAAAGCGGAGTGATGGAGGTTATGGTTGCTTCATCAATAACATAACCTACGCCTTGATCGCTTACATCATTGTGCGGCGCAGTAATATTTTCCAAGGAAATCGTACCACTCAAC
>JAGBGO010000055.1 GCA_017935905.1 Clostridia bacterium
AAACGCTGAAAGCATCTAAGCGTGAAGCCGGCCCCAAGATGAGATATCCCATCGAAAGAGTAAGACCCCACAAAGACTAAGTGGTTGATAGGTCAGGAGTGTAAGCACAGTAATGTGTTAAGCGGACTGATACTAATAGGTCGAGGGCTTGACCAAATAAGTATGAAAGTAGTTTTGGAAGAGTCAGAAAATTGAGCTCATCAAGTAAGTTTGTTTGTAATATTCAGTTTTGAAGGTACGATCGTCAGGAAACTGACCGTATCTTAAAGGATTTCGGTGGCGATGATGAAGAGGGTACACCTGTTCCCATTCCGAACACAGCAGTTAAGCTCTTCGATGCAGACGATAGTTGGACGGCGACGTCCTGTGAAAATATGTAGCCGCCGAATTTTTATGGAAACCCTGTGCAATAAAGCGCAGGGTTTTCTTTTGCTTTGCAGCACATAGTTCTTGCAAACCTTTTGGTACAGGCAAAAAATTTTTTACCAGTACCAAATTTTTGGGTACAGACGAAAAAATTTTTACCAGTACCCAAAGGCTCACTGGTTTTATCAAAACACATTGACAAAATGCGCAAAATATAGTACATTATCACCAACTAAATACAGGGGGAGACTGTGGGGAGTAGGGCTTTCAAAAAGGCACTACTTTTATGGTATTGTAAGTCAAAAGGATGGTTGAATATGACCGAGAACAGACAACTGATTGAGGAAATCAAAAGGCTGAAAGAACAGCAGGACGCTGTCATTGTTGCCCATACCTATCAAAATGGGGAAGTGCAGGCAATTGCCGATATGGTTGGAGATTCTTTTGCCCTTAGTAAGTACTGTGCCAACTTAACCTGTTCCACCATTGTATTTTGCGGCGTAGGCTTTATGGCAGAAAGTGCCAAGATTCTTTCTCCCGAAAAGAGGGTATTGCTTCCGGAACAGTCGGCAGGATGTCCTATGGCGGATATGATCACTGCAGAAGAGTTGCGGGAATTCCGTGCCCAGCATCCGGATGCAGCGGTTGTAACGTATATTAACTCCTCAAGCACCGTGAAAGCAGAGTCCGACGTAATCGTAACATCTTCCAATGCATTGAAAGTTGTCAAGAATATGCCGGAGAAGAAGATTTTATTCTGTCCGGACCAAAATTTAGGTTCGTATATTGCGGCTCAGTGCCCGGAGAAAGAATTTGTGTTGTGGCAAGGCTACTGTCCTACCCATCATGCTATGCAAGGTCAGATTGCAAAAGCCATGAAGGAGAAATATCCGGAAGCAGAACTTTTAGTGCACCCGGAGTGTAAGCCGGAAGTTACAGCGTATGCAGATTATATTGGAAGTACCCAGGGTATTATAGATTATGCAAGAAATTCTGAGAAAAAGGAATTTATTATCGGGACGGAAATGGGGACTCTCTATCCGCTCTCTCAAGAAAATCCGGATAAGATTTTCCATTTAATGGATCCGGAATTGGTTTGTACCAATATGAAATTAACTACACTTGAAAGCATTCGCAGAAGTTTAGAAACCGGCACATACGAAATGCAAGTGCCTGAGGAAGTGGCGGCGGGTGCCCGGAAATCTTTAACCAGAATGTTAGAACTGGCTTCTCGATAAAGAAGAAAATACAGAATGGAGTATGCAGTATGAAGCGATATTTGGTGAACTTTGATACAGATCAGTTGGAGAAATGCTATTCAGACGTATTGATTATTGGCAGTGGCATTGCAGGGGTGTATACCGCGCTGGAGTTGAGCGAACATTTTACCATCAACATGCTCACCAAAGAAGAAGTGGAAATCAGTAACTCGGTTTTGGCACAGGGCGGAATTGCTGTTTCGTTGGACAAGAACGATTCTCCCGAAGAGCACATGAAAGATACGTTGTATGCCGGCGCGGGACTTTGCGACGAAGAGAGTGTAGACGTTTTGGTGCACGAAGCTGCGGACAATATTCATAAGATTTGTGATTACGGCGTGCAGTTTGATAAGAATGAGAAAGATAACAGTCAGTTGGCATTGGGCCGTGAGGCGGCGCACAGCAAGAACCGCATTATTCACGCAGGAGACGCCACAGGCAAGGAAGTTTGCGATAAATTGATTCACACCATGCTTTCCCGGAAGAACGTTTCTTTGCACGAGCGGATTTGGGCGGTAGATTTATTGGTGGACGACCAGGGCGAGTGCCGCGGTGTGCTGGCGTATGATGAAACGGAAAAAGCGTACAAAGTATATTACGCGGCGATTACCATTTGTGCCTCCGGCGGATACAGTCAATTATATTACTATACCACCAATCCGGAAGTGGCTACCGGTGACGGTGCGGCTATGACGTACCGGGCAGGTGGAGAACTGACGGATATGGAATTCGTACAATTCCACCCCACGGTGCTTTACTATGAGAAAGACAGAAGTTTCTTGATTTCCGAAGCTGTGCGGGGAGACGGAGCCCTTTTAAGAAACGCGTCCGGGGAGCGTTTTATGCCCCGTTATCATGAGCTGAATGAATTGGCACCCAGAGACGTTGTGTCCAGAAGTATTTTCTCTGAAATGCAGAAGACCGGGGAATCCCACATGAATTTAGATATTACGATGAAAGACCGGGCGTATTTGGAGAAGCGCTTCCCCACTATTTTCCAGAAATGTTTGGGCTACGGCATTGATCTTTCCAAAGATTATATTCCCATTGCGCCGGCAGAGCATTACTGTATGGGCGGTATTAAGACCGGACTGTACGGCAATACGTCGATTAAGCGATTCTACGCTTGCGGTGAAGCCGCTTGCACCGGTATTCACGGTGCCAACCGCCTGGCAAGTAACTCTTTGCTGGAAGGTCTGGTTTTCGGACGCCGCATTGGTATTCAAGCACAAGAAATGGTGGACAGCGTCGGGGAGGACAAGATGCCTCGATTTGTAAACCACGAGTATCCTACGACCTCCGATTCTGCCAGTGCAGAGGAAATTCAGGCGCTGCACGATACGTTAAAGCGCTTAATGACCAAGAAAGTGGGTATCGTTCGTACGCAAACTGAATTGGAAGAAGCGTTGGCAGCCGTACGGAAACTGAAAGATCAAACCAAAGATCTGGTCAACGACACGCTGGAGAAGATGGCGCTTCAGAACGAAGTACTTTTGGCTGAGCAAATTATACAAGCTGCCATTTTACGAAAAGAAAGTCGCGGCGGCCATTTCCGGTCCGACTTCCCCAACCGGGACGATGAACATTGGAAGTGCCATATTGTAATCACTAAAGAAGGGACGGAAATGCGATGATTTTGGACCCAAAACAAATTGACAAAGTGGTTTTGAACGCTTTGGAAGAGGATATGCCCTACGGCGACGTGACTACGGACAACCTTATTTCTTTGGAAGATCAATCTAAAGCCAGATTTATTGCAAAAGCAGACGGCGTCCTTGCCGGTATGACGGTGATGAAGCGGGTTTTTGAACTGATTGATCCGGAAGTCTCCGTTGAAATTTATTTTGAAGACGGCAGCAAAGTAAAGAAGGGCGATATTGTGGCCCATGTGGAAGGTCGCACCGGTTCTATTTTGAAAGGCGAGCGGACGGCACTGAATTTATTGCAGCATTTGTCCGGCGTTGCTACCCGCACCAACAATTTTGCAGAATTGGTAAAGGATTATCCCGTAAGCGTGGTGGATACCCGAAAGACCCTTCCCGGACTTCGTTATTTAGAAAAATACGCGGTTCGCTGCGGCGGGGGAAGAAATCACCGATTTTCTTTGTCCGATGCGGTGATGCTGAAAGACAATCACATCGTAGCGGCCGGCGGCATTGGTCCTGCTGTTTCTAAAGTGCGGGCAGCCATTCCGCATACCACCAAGATTGAAGTGGAGACGGAGAATCTGGAAATGGTGCAACAGGCGTTGGATGCCAAAGCCGATATTATTATGCTGGACAATATGTCCAACGAACAGATGACCCAGGCTGTGAAACTGGTAGCGGGACGGGCCCTTACGGAAGCATCCGGAAACGTAACGGAAGACAGAATTGTGGAAATCGCCAAGACCGGTGTGGATATTATTTCTATCGGATGCATTACCCACTCCGTGCCGGCCATGGATATCAGTTTGCGATTCTATTGATTCTAGCTCCGGTAAAAATTTTATAGAACTTGTATAACCCCTTTGGAAAGCGGCAATATTCTTTCCGAAGGGGTTGGTTTTTTATGGGAAAACAAATTTTGAAAATCGTACCGATTCTCTTATCGGTGTTTCTGCAGGGCGGATCCGTGCCTACGCATCAAAGGGAGGCGGCTATGCCGAGTGTCGCCGTGCAAGGTCCGCTTGGAATGGCGCAAAGCTGCCTTTCAACGGAAGCGGATTCCGGTAAAATACAAGTATATCACCACAAAACGGGAGAAACCATGACGCTTTCTATGGATGCCTACCTACAAGGGGTACTTCGGGGCGAGATGCAGGGAGATTACCCTATGGAAGCTTTGAAAGCCCAGGCGGTGGCGGCAAGAACCTACGTATATTATCTGAAAAATGCCGGCTGTACCCATCCGGGCGGCGAACCTGTGTGCACGGATTCTAATTGCTGTCAGGCGTGGGTACCGGTGGAGGACAACTGGATTTACGGTCCCCGTGTGGCGGAAGCAGTGCGGGAGACGGAAGGCATTGTCGTAACGTATGACGGTGCGCCTATTAAAGCCATGTATTTTTCCTCCAGCGGTGGTCACACGGAAGATTATGCGGCGGTGTGGAATGATCTTTCTTATGGGTATTTGCAGGGCGTGCCCAGTTTGAATGAACAAGCGTACGCTTTTACCGACGACGTTTTTATGCAGGAATTCAGCGGGTGGACGATCCTAACCCAGTTGCGGAGCCGGGGATATTCTATTTCCTGTGACTCTGCCCAGCTTTTGGAAAACATCACCAACGTTCGACGATCGGAAACCGGTCGGGTGCTTTCTTTACAAATTGACGGCGTGACCATTCCGGGGACGGAATTCAGGAATTGTTTAGGACTTCGCTCCACCCATTTCTACCTGCAAAAAATGAGCGGCGGGAATATCGGTATTGTAACCCTTGGGTTTGGGCACGGCGTAGGGTTGAGCCAATGCGGAAGTGCGGCGCTGGCGGAAGCCGGGTATACGTACCAGGAAATATTGCAATATTACTACACCGGCGTGGCGGTGGAATGGATGCCTTTTCGTTGACTTTTGGCAGGCGGGGTCTTATAATACAACCAAAAGACAAGGAAAGGGGATCCGCATGCAGTCCAATTGGTACGCCATTCAAGTTCGCACCGGTAGCGAGAAAAGAATCTGCGACAAGATTATTGGGGCGGTGGAGCCGGCTTTATATCAAGAATGTTTTGTGCCTTTGGCGGAGTACGTGGTGAAACGAAACGGGGAGTACCAGAAAATGATTCGTCCCTTGTTCCCCGGCTACTTATTTGTGATTACGGACTGCATTGAACAGGTTTCCGGGCAACTTTTCAAAATCGCCGATTTCAAACGGGTGCTGAAGAGTGATAATATTTTTACCCCCATTGAACAAGAAGAAGCCGACTTACTTGCCGGCCTCTATGATGATGCATATTTAGTTCGACTTTCCAAAGGCATTATTGTGAACAGCCGAGTGATGGTGCTTTCCGGTCCTTTTCAGGGAAGGGAAGGTCTCATTAAGAAAATCGACCGCCATAGAAGGACGGGTTTGGTGGAAATGACCATGATGGGCCGTCCTATGGAAATTCAGATTCCTTTAGAAATTGTAGAGAAGATTTCTTAATAAACGGAGAGGATATTCTCAATCTTTTGTGCTGTAGTGGTGGCAAGCGCCGCCACTTTTTCATCGTCTTCTCCTTCGGTCATAATTCGAATTAAAGGCTCGGTGCCGGAGGGGCGTACCACCAAACGGCCGGAGGTTCCCAGTTGTGTTTTGGCATCCTCCAATACGGCTTTTACACTGTCATCGGTGTAGAAAGCTAACTTGCCTTCGGGGGAAACGTGGATATTGACCATATGCTGGGGATAACGTGTCATTACCTTTGCCAACTCGGAAAGTTTCTTGCCGGAGCGCTTCATGTGGGCAAGCAGCTGCACCGCAGTCAGTTGTCCGTCACCGGTGGAAGCAAAATCTTTGAAAATAACGTGGCCGGACTGTTCGCCGCCGAAGCAGTAGCCTTCCAGCAGCATTTCCTCTAACACGTAGCGATCCCCGACTTTGGTGGCGACGAAATTGATATCGTTCTCCCGGCAGAATTTGCCGAAACCAAAGTTGGTCATAATGGTACCGACCACCGTATTCTTAGCTAAAGTGCCCCGAGCTTTCATATCCAGGGACAGAATTGCCATAATCATATCGCCGTCCACTTCATTGCCCAACTCGTCAATGGCCAAGAAACGGTCTGCATCGCCGTCAAAAGCAAGACCGGCATCGTATTTTCCTTCCAACACGGCTTTCTTCAGATTGCCCAAATGGGTGGAGCCGCAATCTTTGTTGATGTTGAGGCCATCCGGCGTATCAGAAAGCACGTGAATATCGGCGCCCAACTTTGTAAACAAGGCGCGGGCTGTGGCGCTGGCACTGCCGCAAGCGCAGTCCATACAAATCCGAAGACCGGAGAGATCGTGAGGAATGGTGTTACACACGTGGTCGATGTAGTCTTGGATAGCGGTGGTGCTGTATCGCACGGTACCCAGCTCCGTAGGACTTGCCAGTTCAATAGCGGGAGTCCCGTCCAATACCATAGACTCGATACGGTCTTCCAAAGCGTCCGCTAATTTGTACCCCTCCGCATTGAAAATCTTAATTCCGTTAAATTCCGCGGGGTTGTGGGAAGCCGAAATCATAACGCCGGCTTGGGCTTTGTAGAGACCAATCAGATACGCCACTGCCGGCGTCGGCACAACGCCTAAATTCAGCACGTTGGCGCCTACAGAGCAAAGACCTGCGGAAATGGCGCTTGCCAGCATATCCGAGGAGAGGCGGGTGTCGTATCCCACCAATACAAGAGGCTTTTGGGCGTGGTTGCCCGCGCTTAAAACGGCTGCCGCTGCTCGGCCGATTTCCATAGCTCTCTCACAAGTTAAAAAGGTGTTGGCAATGCCTCTAACACCGTCTGTTCCAAATAATCTACCCATAAAATACCGTCCTTTCCGTTCTTATCGTTTGGGCACGACGTTGTCGTTGTCTTTGAAAATATGTCTTGCAGGAACAAATCCACGCACCCGAGATAAAGGATACACGGTACATTCCCGTCCCAATACAGTGCCGGGGCACAGCACGCTGTTGCAACCCACTTCCGTAAGATCTCCTACGGCAGCACCGAATTTCCGTCTGCCGGTTTCGATGCGAATGTGATCGGTCATTACGGAAATATTGGTTTTGTCACTTTTAATATTGGAGGTAACGGCGCCGGCACCCAAATGGGCTTTGTAGCCTAAGATGGAATCGCCGATGTAGTTAAAATGGGGCACTTGCACGCTATCAAACAAAATGGAATTCTTCACCTCGCAGGAATTTCCCACCACGGCACCTTTGCCGATCAGGGCACTTCCTCGGATATAAGCACAGTGACGAATTTCCGCATCGGGCTCAATGACGCAAGGGCCTTGAATGAATGCCGTGGGCGCAACCTTGGCGCTGCGGGCAATCCAAACGTTTGGGATACCGGTTTCCTCCGGATCTTTATAAAGTTCCTTAGGCAGCGTACTTCCGTAAGCCAGAACAAAATCTGAAATGCCGGAAAGGGCTTCCCAAGGGTGGGTAAACTGTCTCAGGTAATCGCCTGCGGAGGAATGCTCCAAATCAAACAATGCACTGATCGTTAATTGATTTTCTATCATAAGGACATCTCCTTTTTTAGAGTTTACTATATTATATCAAAACGTAAAAAATTTGACAATAAGTCATACGTATTTCGGCTCCGTCATAAAATGTACAGAAGATTTCTATAGGATGTAGGGGCGTTTATTTTGAAAGATTATATTGAAGATCGTGTGTATGAAATCGCAGCGTACATTGTGGAGACCGGCTCCACCGTAAGAGCCTGTGCCGGGAAATTCAGCGTGAGTAAAAGTACCGTACATAAAGATATGACCGAACGGCTTCCGGCGATTAACGCCTGCCTTGCAGAACAGGTGCGGGAAATATTAGACGTAAACAAAGCGGAGCGCCATATTCGCGGCGGGCTTGCTACGAAGGCGAAGTACGAGCAGCTTGAAGAAACCCCGTAAGGGTTTTGAACAAAGCGCGATTGGAAGGACATCTTGCCGGGACTGTGTAAACGCCCATTTCTTGCACGCGGATTTGGGCACCCGGCTCTTTTTCTTTGTACCATTCACCCACGGTAAAACGGATGGTGCGCTCAATATCCGCAGCTTTTGTTTGGAAAAGTTTCCCCAAAGCAGGGTAAAGATTCTTCGTGATCAATTCCAAGGCGGCAGAATCCGGAACGGTCATGCGCAAACCGCAACGCAAATAGTGATAGCCGATGTTCTTCGGCGAAAAGCCCAGCGCCAATAACAAAACAGTGATTTGGCGTTCTAATTCGTATGCGTCCAACTTTCCACGCCCTTTCTTTATGTCATATAGTAGAACCATTATAAACAAAACCTGTTGGAATGTAAACCTCCAAAACGTGCCATATTAGAACTTTTTTGTTCTAATATGGTGTGCTTGCGTATGGCCTTATGGATTTAGGGAAGAATAAAAACATTCTATATATAAAGGAAGCGTTGCTGAATATGAAGATGATCGCCTCTTGTTTTGTGGGTGCGTTGCTGGTTTCCGTCGGGATGAACCAATTTTTGCAACCTGCCGGACTGGCCCCCGGCGGAGTTACCGGTCTTGCCGTACTCCTATATAATTTAACCGAGGGTTTAATCCCCGTAGGCGTGGGCATCTTTTGCCTGAACGTGCCCCTGTTCTGGGCAGGCTACCGGAAAATCGGGAAAAAGTTCGTATGGGGAAGTCTGCTTGGCACGGCACTTTGTGCGCTGCTCATAGACGGGTTACAATTCACGCAAAAATATTGGACGATGTCTTCCGAAGAGCCGCTGTTGGTTTGTTTAGCAGGCGGCATTTTACTGGGCACCGGATACGGTTTAATCTTCCGTGGCGGCGCCTCCACCGGAGGCACGGATATTCTGGCACGGTTGGTACAGCCGAAATTATCCGCTTTTTCATTGGGACAACTGTGTTTCTTTTTCGACTTGATTTTTCTGGCGATTATTTTTATCACGTACCGCTCTTTTACCGCCATGCTCTACATCGGTATTACCGTTTTTCTTTCCTCCAAATTGATCGACGCCGTGGAAGGCGGTCTGAACTACGCGAAAGAGGTTTTCGTAGTTTCCGCTGAGGGAGAGGCCATTGGAAGAGAGATTGGCGCGCGCCTGGGCAGAGGGTGTACGCAGCTTTGGGGCAAAGGTTTATATTCGGGAGAGGAAAAATGGGTGCTATGGTGTGTCGTGTATAACCGACAGCTTTCAGAGCTGTGTAAAATTGTGCACCGGTATGACCCGAAAGCCTTTCTTACCATCCGCAACGTGCGGGAGGTGAACGGACTTTACGACCAAATTGGTAAAATGTGAGAAATGGCTCTACAACTGGGTTTTTTGGCATCGGTTCATAGAGAGTTCATAGAAAAAACAACAGATAGTCACAGTCTTGCGGTATGCTATCCCGCGTCGGGAAAAGTTGTATCCTTTCCGGATCCTTCCTATTAAATTGTGAATCTCTCCCCCAAATAAATTCACAATCGGTCTGGATACACTTTCCTGTTTTTTATGCGATCTGCGCGTGGCGCGGGTCGTTTTTGTATTCATAGAATGTTTACAATTTTGTGGACAATTTCTGCCATTTTACCCTTGCAATCCTTACCGGAATCTTGTATAATTGCTCCGTTGCGGCTTGACAGACTGTGAAGTCGGAGATTGCTGCCCTCGATTTTGGCAGGTAACTTCGATGGAGAATGTCCGGTTCGAGAAACCGGGCGGCAAGTCCTTGCACTACAGTTCATGATGTGTTTAAGCGTGAAGCGGTAGTCCGGCCCATTTTGAAATCCGTAATTGTGCGGATATTTCAATTTGGCTTTTTTATTGGGCAAATCGTGAAACGCACGACATAGTGGTTGATCTGATGTGCCGGCTGTTATACGTAACAAAATAAGAACAGAAAGAGGATTATGTATGGCAAACAAGCAAAAAATCAGAATCAAGTTGAAAGCTTACGATTATCAGCTCCTTGATCAGGCAGCGCAGAAGATCGTAGACGCGGCGAAGAGAACGGACGCAGTGGTATCTGGTCCCATTCCCCTTCCCACCGAGAAAGAGGTTGTAACGATCCTTCGTGCACCTCATAAATATAAGGACGCCAGAGAGCAGTTCGAAATGAGAACGCACAAGAGATTAATCGACGTGCTCATGCCTTCTCCCAAGACGGTAGACGCCCTGATGAGACTGGATCTCCCTGCCGGTGTAGACATCGAGATCAAAGTTAAACAATAAGAATCGTTTATTCAGTAGGCTTTTGAAATACATTACTCAACAAAAGCCGGTCAAGTTCCCGGCAAACCCTGTAAGGGAAACGGAGGGAACCAATAACCAAGGAGGGAATACGGTAAATGAAGAAGTTTATTTTAGGAACGAAAGTCGGAATGACACAGATCTTCTCTGAAGATGGTGTATGTACTCCGGTGACCGTGGTACAGGCGGGACCCTGCATGGTCGTTCAGAAGAAGACCGTAGACACAGACAGCTACGATGCTGTACGTGTAGGATACGGTGAGGTTGACAAGCAGAAGCTCAACAAGCCGGATCGCGGTTTGTTTGACAAGCTTGATATGAAGGGCTACAAGCACCTGAAAGAATTCAGACCTGAGAATGCAGGCGAGTTCGAAGTAGGTCAGGAAATCACCGCTGCTATCTTTGCAGATGGCGATGCAATCGACGTTGTAGGTACTTCTAAGGGTAAAGGATACGCAGGCGCAATCAAACGTCACGGCATGAAAATTGGTCCGAAGAGCCACGGTTCTAAGTATCACAGAGGTTTGGGTTCTATGGGTCCCAACTCTGATCCCGGTAAAGTATTTAAAGGCAAGAAGATGCCCGGTCACATGGGTACGGACAGAGTAACTGTGCAGAACCTTACAATCGTTAAGGTTGATGTTGAGAGAAATCTTCTCCTCATCAAGGGCGCAGTTCCCGGACCGAAGGGCGCTCTGCTCGAAATTAAAGAATCGATCAAAGCGTGATCGGGAAGGAGGAAGCGTAAATGACTAAAGTAAATGTTTACAATATGCAAGGAAATGTTGTTGAAGAGTTAGAGCTTGATGCAGGCATTTTCGAAGTAGAAGTGAATACCTATTGTATGCACGCAGCGCTGGTAAATATGCTGGCAAATTCCCGTCAGGGAACACACTCCACGCTTGTTAAGAGCGAGGTTAGCGGTGGCGGTAAGAAGCCTCGTCGTCAAAAGGGCGGCGGTTGTGCTCGTCAAGGTAGTACACGTTCCGCACAGTGGAGACACGGCGGTATCGTATTCGGACCGAAGCCGAGAGATTACAGCTACACAATTCCGAAGAAGGTTAAGAGACTTGCACTCAAGTCTTCCCTTACTTCCAAAGTACAGGATGGCGACCTGATTGTTCTGGATACACTTGCTTTCGGCGAGATTAAGACCAAGAACATGGTAGAGGTTTTGAAGAACCTGAAGGTTGACGCTTCTGCATTGGTAGTTCTTCCTGAGAAGGATGAGAACGTTGTGAAGTCCGCTGCGAACATTAAAGATGTTACAACCGCTTATGTGAACACCATCAACGTATATGACATTCTCCGTCATGGCAAGTTGGTTATCACAAAGGACGCACTTAAGAAGATTTCGGAGGTGTACGCATGAAAGAGTATGAAATCATCGTTCGTCCGCATATTACCGAGAAGAGTACGGACGCAGCCGCAAACGGCAAATACACCTTTGTAGTTGACGTAAAGGCTACAAAGATTGATATTAAGAACGCTGTTGAGAAGATTTTCGGCGTAAAGGTTCTTTCTGTCAGCACAATGCGCTACGACGGCAAGAAGAAGAGCCGCAGACAGAGCTCCGGTATTGTTGAGGGCTACACAGCGAAATGGAAGAAAGCAGTTGTCCGCATCGACACAGATCCTAAGACTGTTGAGTATACGGTAAACGGCGAGAAGAAGACCAAGAAATACAAATCCACGATCGAAGAGTTCGGATTTGCTCAGTGATGCAGGAGGATAAGGACTATGGGTATTAAGAAATTCAATCCAACAACCCCTTCCAGAAGAGCGATGACCGTTTCGACCTTTGAGGAAATTATCGGTAAGAGCGAAATCAAATCTTTGATGGCTCCCGTAAAGAAGACCGCCGGCAGAAACTCTTACGGTCGTATCACCGTTCGTCACCATGGAGGCGGAAATAAGAGACAGTACAGAATGATCGACTTCAAGCGGAACAAAGACGGAATTCCCGCAAAGGTTGCATCTATCGAGTACGATCCTAACAGAACCGCAAACATTGCATTGTTAGTATATGCAGACGGCGAGAAGCGTTACATTCTTCATCCGGTAGGTTTGAAGGTGGGCGACACAGTTATGTCCGGTAAGGACGCTGACATTAAGCCCGGCAACGCACTTCCTCTTGCAAATATTCCTTTGGGTACTGTGCTTCACAACATTGAAATGAAGCCGGGCAAGGGCGCTCAGCTTGTTCGTACAGCCGGTGCAGGTGCACAGCTGATGGCGAAAGAAGGCGACTACGCACAGATTCGTTTGATGTCCGGAGAAGTTCGTATGATTCCGATTATCTGCAAAGCTACGATCGGTACTGTAGGTAACGCAGATCACGAGAACATCAACATCGGTAAGGCCGGTCGTAAGAGATGGATGGGTATTCGTCCTACCGTCCGCGGTGTTGTAATGAACCCCTGCGATCACCCTCATGGTGGTGGTGAAGGTAAGTCTCCTGTCGGTATGCCTAGTCCTGTTACTCCGTGGGGTAAACCTGCGTTGGGTTACAAGACCAGAAAGAAGAGAAAAGCCTCTGATAGCATGATCGTCAGAAGAAGAAACGGAAAGTAATCGAAGGAGGTAAACGAATATGAGTAGATCGGTTAAAAAGGGACCTTTCGTTGAAAAGCGTTTGCTGGACAGAATCGTTGCTATGAACGAGAAGAATGAGAAGATCGTTATTAAGACTTGGTCCAGATCTTCTACGATCTTCCCCCAGATGGTAGGTCATACGATTGCAGTTCACGACGGCAGAAAACATGTTCCCGTGTATATCACGGAGGAAATGGTTGGACATAAGCTCGGTGAGTTTGCTCCGACGAGAACCTTCAAGGGACATGTCAACAAGAGCGAGTCTTCAAGCTCTGTGAGACGCTGATAGGAGGGATTTTCTGTGGAACGTAAGATTTTAAGCAGTCAGGAGCTCCTCGACAGAAAAGAGGAACTTATTGAGAAATACAATGCCGAATCCGGTAAGAGCAGAAAGATGATGATTCTTTCCAAGCGCGAGCGCAAAGTACTGGGTATTGGCAGAGATCAGGGAAAGGCAACATTGAACTACGCCCGCATCGCTCCCAGCAAAGTAAAGATCGTTTTGGATCTTATTAAGGGAAAGAGCCTTGCAGAAGCTTATGCCATTGTCCGCTTTACACCCAAGGCCGCATCTGAGTTGATCTTCAAACTTTTGAAGTCTGCAGAAGCAAATGCCGTAAACAACTTTGAACTTGACGGTGAGAAACTGTACGTAGCAGAGTGCTACGCAAATCAGGGTCCTACGCTTAAGAGAATGAGAGCTGCAGCAAGAGGCCGCGGTTCCAGAATCAACAAGAAGACCAGCCACATCACCGTAGTATTGAAGGAAAGAGACTGAGGAGGTAGAGTATGGGACAGAAAGTTAATCCTCATGGACTGAGAGTCGGCGTTATCAAAGATTGGGATTCCAAGTGGTACGCAAACAAGAAGAACTTTGCAGATTACCTGATCGAAGATAACAAGATCAGAACACACATTAAGAAGAAACTGTACACTGCAGGTATCTCCAAAGTAAAGATTGAGAGAACCGCAAATAAGATTCTTCTCAACATTGAAACTGCGAAGCCTGGTTACGTAATCGGTAAGAATGGTGTTATCAAAGAAGAGTTGAAAGCCGAAATCGAGAAGATGACCGGCAAAGCAGTTACCATCAACGTATTCGAAGTAAAGAATCCGGACTTGGACGCACAACTTTGCGCAGAGAACATCGCATTGCAACTTGAGAAGAGAACTTCTTTCAGACGTGCAATGAAGCAGGTTATTCAAAGAACCATGCGCGGTGGCGCATTGGGTATCAAGACCGCTTGTGCAGGTCGTCTGGGCGGCGCAGAAATCGCTCGTACGGAGCAATATCACGAGGGTACGATTCCTCTTCAAACCCTTCGCGCAGACATCGACTACGGTTTTGCAGAAGCCAACACCACTTACGGTAAGATCGGTGTTAAGGTTTGGATTTACAAAGGCGAAGTCCTTCCGGTTGCAAAGAATGACGCTGCCGGTACAGAAGGGAGTGCTGAGTAATTATGTTAATGCCTAAGAGAGTTAAGCACAGAAAAGTACAAAGAGGCAGAATGACCGGTAAGGCTATGCGCGGCAACAAAGTTGTAAACGGCGATTTCGGTCTTCAGGCTACAAGCTGCGGCTGGATCACCAGCAATCAGATTGAAGCTGCCCGTATTGCACTGACACGTTCCGTTAAGAGAGGCGGTCAGGTATGGATTAAGATTTTCCCGGACAAACCGGTAACGAAGAAACCTGCAGAAACCCGAATGGGTTCCGGTAAGGGATCTCCTGAGTACTGGGTAGCAGTTGTTAAACCGGGCAGAGTATTGTTTGAGATCGGTGGCGTTTCCGAAGCACAGTGCCGCGAGGCTTTAAGACTTGCAATGCACAAGCTTCCGGTTACCTGCAAGATTATTGGCAAAGAAGCACCGGCTGAAGGAACGGAGGAGAATGCATAATGAAGGCGAAGGAATACAGAGAAAAAATCCGTAACATGTCTCTTGAAGAACTCAAAGCTGAAGAGCAGGAACTCAGAGCCCAGTTGTTCAAGCTTCGTTTCAAGAGTGCAACGTCCCCGATTGACAATCCCGTTCAGGTACGCTACATCAAGCGTGATATCGCGAGAGTCAAGACGGTAATCAAGGAAAAAGAGCTCGCTGCATCCGCGCAGTGATTGTTTCGGAAGGAGGTAGTTTCAATTGGCAGACAGAAATTTAAGAAAAACCAGAGTGGGTGTCGTTGTCAGTGACAAGATGGATAAGACCATCGTTGTAGCAATTGAAGATAGTGTAAAGCATCCGCTGTACAAGAAAGTTGTCAAAAGGACATATAAATTGAAGGCTCATGACGAAGCAAATGAAGCTCATATCGGCGATACGGTCGAGGTAATGGAAACAAGACCGCTGAGCAAAGACAAGAGATTCAGACTGGTTTCCATCATCGAGAAGGCACGCTAAGGCATAGGAGGTAAAGTGTTATGGTACAAGTACAGACAATGCTGAAGGCTGCAGACAACACCGGCGCAAAGGAACTGATGTGTATCAAAGTTCTGGGCGGTAGTAAGAGACGCTATGCAAACATTGGTGATATCATCGTTTGCTCCGTAAAGACTGCAACCCCCGGCGGTATGGTAAAGAAGGGCGACGTTGTAAAGTGCGTAATCGTTCGTACGAAGCGCGGTGTCCGCAGAAACGACGGAACATATATCCGTTTTGATGAGAATGCAGCAGTTGTAATCAAAGATGACAACAACCCCAGAGGAACACGTATCTTTGGACCTGTTGCCAGAGAGCTTAGAGACAACGACTTTATGAAGATCGTTTCTCTTGCACCCGAAGTTCTGTGACGAGGAGGAGAAGTATTATGAGTCTGAATATTAAAAAAGGCGATAAAGTAGTAGTGCTCGGTACCCGCCGTCAAAAGGACAAGAACGGCAATGCAAAGACTGTTTCCGGTAAGGTTCTTGCTGTAAACGTTGAGAAAGAAACCGTTGTTGTAGAAGGCTACAACATGGTAACGAAGCACCGTAAACCCAGAGGCCGTGAGGATCAGGGCGGTATTGTAAAGGTAGAGGCTCCGGTACACGTTTCTAATGTAATGCTGGTTTGCCCCAAGTGCGGCGAAGCCACCAGAACCGGTCACAAACTGGTTACTGAAGGCGACAAGACAATCAAAGTTCGTGTTTGCAAGAAGTGCGGCGCTGAGATTGTAACGCCTAACGAGCGCTGAGTTTCTGAAGGAGGCTAAACTATGTTAAGACTGAAAGAAAAGTATATCAAAGAAATTGCTCCTGCTATGATGGAGCAGTTCAAGTACAAAAGCCCCATGGAAATTCCCAAGCTTGAGAAGATCGTAATCAATATGGGTCTTGGTGAGGTTCGTGAGAATCCGAAGGCGATTGAGTCTGCAGTAGGCGATCTGATGAAGATCACCGGTCAGAAGCCGGTTGTAACAAAGGCGAAGAAGTCCGTTGCAGCGTTCAAAGTTCGTGAAGGTATGAACATTGGTTGCAAGGTTACGTTGAGAGGCACACACATGTACGCATTTGCTGACAAGTTGATCAACCTTTCTCTTCCCCGTATCCGTGACTTCCACGGTGTTCCGGCTGATTCTTTCGACGGTCGCGGTAACTACGCGCTGGGCTTGAAAGAGCAGATCATTTTCCCGGAAATCGAATACGATAAAGTAGATCGTGTCAGAGGTATGGACATCTTCTTTGTAACAACTGCAAAGACGGATGAGGAAGCTCGGTACTTGCTCAAATTAATGGGCATGCCGTTCATGAACTAAGCAGGAGGTAGATTATGGCAAAGTTATCAATGAAACTTAAGCAGCAGAGAGCGCCCAAGTTCTCCACGAGAGCTTACAACAGATGCAAGATCTGCGGTCGTCCTCATGCGTATCTCAGACATTACGGTATTTGCCGTATTTGTTTCCGTGAATTGGCTTACAAAGGCCAGATTCCCGGTGTAAAGAAAGCCAGCTGGTAAGAAGGAGGTTCTCGATATGCAGATTACTGATGTTATTGCAGATATGCTTACTCGCATTCGTAATGCAGGTACAGCAAAACATGAAACCGTTGATATTCCTGCTTCCAACATGAAACTTGCGATTGCAAACATCTTACTGGAAGAGGGTTATATTAAAGAAGTGCAGAAGATCGACGATGGTCGTCAAGGTGTTATCCGTTTGTACTTGAAGTACACACCGGCCAAGAAGTCCGTTATCTCCGGCATCCAGAGAATTTCCAAGCCCGGTCTTCGTATTTATGCGGCGGCTGACGAATTGCCAAAAGTACTTGGCGGTTTGGGTATCGCAGTGATCTCTACTTCTCAAGGCATTATGACCGACAAGAAGGCAAGAAAACTGGGTATCGGCGGCGAGGTTATGGCGTACGTTTGGTAAGAAAATCTGAAAAGGGTGAGTCCGGTAAGAACCGGATTCGCTCAGAATCTTAAGATTGGAGGAAACATAATATGTCCAGAATTGGTAAACAACCGGTTGTTGTACCTGCAGGCGTTACGGTAACGCTTTCTGAAGGCAACGTACTGGAAGTAAAGGGCCCTAAGGGTGCTCTGAAGAACACATTCCATCCCACGATGATGATCAAGGTTGAGGATAATGCAATTACGGTTGCAAGACCTTCCGACGATAAGTTCGAACGTTCTCTTCACGGTTTAACAAGATCCATGATTCAGAACATGGTAGATGGCGTAACAAACGGATTTAAGAAACAACTTGAAATCAACGGTGTAGGTTACAGAGCACTGCTTCAAGGTAAGACCTTAGTATTGCACCTTGGATTCTCTCACACCATTGAGATGACGCCTCCTGAGGGTGTAGTCGTAGAGGTTCCCAATGCAAACCAAATTATTGTCAGCGGTAGCGACAAGCAAATGGTTGGCGAATTCGCAGCCAAGGTTCGCAGCAAGAGACCTCCGGAGCCCTACAAAGGCAAAGGTATCAAGTATTCCGATGAGCATGTACGGCGCAAAGAAGGTAAGACCGGCGCCGGTAAGAAATAAGAAGGGAGTTGACGCACAATGGCAAAGCTTAGTAAGAATCAAATGCGTCAGAGAAGACATCTCCGCGTTAGACGCAAGATCAGCGGAACTGCAGAGTGTCCGAGACTCAACGTATTCAGAAGTCTGTCCCATATGTATGCTCAGATTATCGACGATACAACAGGAAATACCTTGGTATCGGCATCCACATTGGATAAGGCGATTAAGGATAAGATCGAATTCGGTGGCAACAAAGATGCTGCGAAAGAGGTTGGTAAGTTAGTTGCTGAGAAGGCACTTGAAGCCGGCATCAAAGAAGTTGTTTTTGATCGTGGCGGATATCCTTACAGTGGTAGAGTTAAAGAACTTGCAGAGGCTGCTCGTGAAGCCGGCCTGGTCTTTTAATCGTAAGGAGGAGCAGATATGGAACATAATTCCAATACAAGTGAATTCAAAGAAAAGCTCGTTCATCTTGGCAAAGTAACCAAAGTTGTAAAGGGTGGACGTAACTTCAGATGGAGCGCTCTTATCGTTGTTGGTGACGAGAACGGTCGCGTTGGTGTTGGTCTTGGTAAGGCAGCCGAAGTAACTGAGGCTGTTCGCAAGGGCACCGAAGATGCAAAGAAGAACTTGATCCGCGTTCCTATGGTTGGAACCACCATTCCTCACGAAATTATCGGTGAGTTCGGTGCAGGTCGCGTTCTCTTGAAGCCGGCCAGCGAAGGTACCGGTGTTATCGCCGGCGGTCCTGTTCGTGCTGTTGTAGAGCTTGCAGGTATCAAAGATATCCGTACAAAGTCTCTTCGTTCTAACAACCCTCATAATATGGTTGAAGCAACGGTTGAAGCACTTCGCTCTTTAAAGACAGTAGAAGAAGTAGCAGCACTTCGCGGTAAGACTGTTGAAGAAATTCTTGGTTAAGGAGGCTTTGAACGATGGCAAAGATTAAGATTACACTGGTTCGCAGTACGAACAAAGCAATTGCAAAACAAAAAGCTACTGTTCAGGCTTTAGGTCTCAAGAAGATCGGAAGCACCGTTGAGCAGGAAGACAATGCACAAATCAGAGGCATGATCAAAGTGGTTTCCCATATGGTCAAGGTCGAAGAAGCGTAAGGAGGTTGCCCTATGAAGCTTGATGAATTAAAGCCCGCATGCGGCGCAAGCCGTGAGGCATACAGAAAAGGTAGAGGCCACGGATCCGGCAATGGTAAGACTGCCGGCAGAGGCCACAAGGGTCAGAAGGCTCGTTCCGGCGGCGGTGTACGTCCCGGTTTCGAAGGTGGTCAGACTCCTTTGTACAGAAGAATCCCCAAGAGAGGATTCAACAACAAGCGTTTTGCTGACGTTTACGCAGAAATTAACGTACACCAGTTGGAAGAAGCTTTCAATGACGGCGACGTTGTAACTTTGGCAAAACTCGAAGAAGTTGGTTTGGTTCAGAAGAAGTTCGATGGACTCAGCATCCTCGGCAGCGGCGAGATCACGAAGAAGTTGACCGTTCAGGCAACTCGTTTCTCCAAGACTGCAGCTGAGAAAATTGCAAATGCAGGAGGAAAGGCCGAGGTGATCTGAAATGAAACTGATAGAGGTTATTAAGAATGCGTTCCGGGTGGGGGAGCTTCGGAAAAAGATACTTATGACGCTCTTGCTTGTTGTCATTTTCAGAATCGGATGCTTTATTCCGGTACCCGGCTTGACGGATTCTGCTCTTAGTTCTCTTTCCGGAAACGGTTTGTTCCGTTTCATGGACTTGCTTTCCGGTGGTGCGTTTCAGAGTGTATCTCTGTTCGCCCTCGGTATCAGCCCGTATATTAATGCATCCATTATTATGCAGTTGCTGACCGTTGCCATTCCCGCTTTGGAAAGACTTCAAAAAGAAGGAGAGGAAGGCAGAAAGAAGATTACACAGGCGACTCGCTACGTTTCCATCGGTTTGGCTTTATTCCAATCTATAATGTTGTACTTCAACATTCAAGGAAGCACCATCAACTTGTTTGCAGATGCAGGTGAGTTTGATTTACTCACGTTCTTGATGATTGTTGCAGCATTTACAGCCGGTACAACCGTGTTAATGTGGTTGGGTGAGAAGATTACAGAAGTTGGTATCGGAAACGGTATCTCGATGTTGATCTTTGCAGGTATTGTGGCAAATGCACCCAGTGCAATCCAGACTTTATGGAACTATATGTTTGGTTCCAACGTAGGTTTGGCAGCAGGTGATCGATTGTTTAACAGCAGAATCTTGTGTATTGTTGCTGTATTGGTCATTTTACTTGTATTCCTTGCAGTTATTCTTGCAGTTGTTTGGATGGAAGGCGGCGAAAGACGTATTCCTGTACAATACGCGAAGCGTGTTGTAGGACGGAAGATTTACGGTGGACAGAACACCCATATTCCCCTCAAAGTAAACTCCTCCGGCGTACTTCCCATTATCTTCGCAATGTCTTTATTGCAATTCCCGGCAACCATTGCCGCATTTGTAGATTCGGACGGTTCTGCGAAGGTTTCAAAGTTTATCAACGAATTCTCTGTTGGTAATACTTGGGGCTACGTAATCCTCTACGCTGTACTGATCGTGTTGTTTACGTTCTTCTACAATATCGTTTACTTTGATCCTAACGACATTGCGAACAATTTGAAGAAGAATGGTGGATTCGTTCCCGGACTTCGTCCCGGAGCACCTACGTCGGATTTCATTCGTCGCAGTTCTACAAGAATCACGTGGTTTGGAGCGTTCTTCTTGGCCATCTTAGCCGTGTTCCCCACCGTGATTCAGATTATTACCGGTTACTTCAGTGATGCAATTGGTAATGTCAATCTGTGGTTCGGCGGTACGACCGTGTTAATTTTGGTAGGCGTTGCTTTGGAGACTGTAAGACAACTGGAAGCACAGCTCCTTATGAGAAACTACAAGGGCTTCTTGGATTAATTAGATTAGAAGATGTTGGCAGAAAGATGCAGACGGGTATCGTGCCCCTCTCGCCCTTTCTGCCGCATTGCCCTGTTGAGGCATAGGGGGTGTAGGAATGAATTTAATAATGTTAGGTGCGCCCGGTGCGGGCAAAGGCACAATCGCAGCATCACTTCAGGAAATCCTGAACATTCCGCACATCTCTACAGGAGACATTTTCCGGGAGTGTATCAAAAGCGGAACGGAACTGGGGAAATTGGCAGATAGTTATATCTCAAAAGGTTGCTTGGTTCCGGATGACGTAACGATCCAAATTGTGGAAGATCGACTTTCTCAGGAAGATTGCTCCAACGGATTTATTTTGGATGGTTTTCCCAGAACGATTAAGCAAGCGTTAGGATTAGACAATTATCTGAAGCGTGTGGGAAAGAAAATTACCCGTGTTGTAAACATCGTAGTTTCGGAGGAAGAATTGGTTGGCAGATTGACGAACCGCAGAATTTGCAAAGATTGTAAAGCGAGTTTCAATTTGCGGATTCTTCCGGAAGGAACAACCGTTTGCCCCCACTGCGGTGGTGAACTGATTCAGCGGGACGATGACAACGAAGAAGTGATCAAAAAACGCTTTTGCACGTATCACGAGGAAACAGAGCCATTGGTTGAGTACTATCTGAAACGGAGAAAGCTTGCGAAAGTTCGCAGTGAGCATACGATTGAAGATACGTTTGAGAATGTTCTGTGTGCGCTTAAACTTAAAGGGATTTGATAATTGATGATTCATATTAAGTCAAAATCAGAGATTGAGAAGATGAAAAGTGCCGGTAAGATCCTTTCGGAACTGTTTCAGTTGCTGGAAGAAAATATTTTACCGGGAATTTCAACAAAAGACCTTGACAGAATCGCCACAGACTATATAATAAAGAATGGTGCTTTTCCGTCCTTTCTCGGAGTGCCCAATTATTACGGCGGGATTGACTTCCCTGCCGCAATTTGTGCCTCAGTGAATTCGGAAGTCATTCATGGGATTCCAAATGGGAAACCTTTGAAGGACGGCGATATCGTCAGCATCGACGTAGGTGCCCTGTTAGAGGGCTTTCATGCGGACGCCGCAAGGACGTTTACCGTAGGAAAGTGCTCGGACGAAGCGCTTCGGTTAATAGCCGTGACAAAACAGAGTTTCTTTGAAGGCGTGAAGTTTGCAGTTCCGGATTGCCGGATTTGTGATATCTCCGGCTCCATTCAAGACTATGTGGAAGCAAATGGCTATTCGATTGTTCGCGAGTATACCGGTCACGGTATCGGGCGAGAACTTCATGAAGATCCGGAAGTTCCGAATTATCGGACGAAGGTTCGAGGTCCTCGTTTGACTCCGGGTGTTGCCATTGCCATTGAACCTATGGTCAATCAAGGCACCGCTGCGATCGAAGTCGCGAAGGACAAGTGGACGGTGTATACCAAAGACCGGGCTTTATCTGCACATTATGAGAATACCGTGATTGTTGCAGACGGAGAGCCGATCATTACGACACTGTAGTTTCAGAAAATCGGGAGGTTGACATTCTTGTCAAAAGAAGATGTAATCGAGGTAGAGGGTGTAGTTGAGGAAGTCCTGCCGAACTGTGTATTCAGGGTTGCGCTGGAGAACGGTCACGTTGTGGTTGCTCACATTTCAGGAAAGCTTCGCACAAACTACATTAAGATTGTTAAAGGTGATCACGTAACGATGGAGTTGTCTCCGTACGATTTGAACCGTGGTCGCATTGTCTGGAGAAAGTGAAGAGGAGGGATTAAACCATGAAGGTAAGACCGTCTGTAAAGCCTATTTGTGACAAATGTAAGGTTATCAAAAGAAAAGGCAAAGTAATGGTAATCTGTGATGCTTATCCGAAGCATAAGCAGAAGCAAGGCTAATGATTAACGTTATATATCGTGAGACATCCGCTGCATACGCGAGAAGGCGTATCGCGGGTGGCTTTTCGGTGTAGACAAGGAATATTCTCATTTTGAGGTGCGGCTGCATGCATCGACATGAACCACAAAATGTTAATATAGAAGTTTCTTATTGGAGAACTGTATATTTTTTGGAGGTGTAGTAACACATGGCTCGTATTGCAGGTGTGGATTTGCCGAGAGACAAGCGTGTAGAAATCGGTTTGACGTACATTTACGGCATTGGTCGTTCTAAGTCAACTGAAATTCTTGCGAAGACCGGCGTAAATCCGGATACAAGAGTTAGAGATTTGACCGACGATGAGATCGGTAAGTTAAGAGATGTAATTGATAAGGAGTACACTGTTGAAGGTGACGTTCGCAGAGCGGTTGCTTTGAACATCAAACGCCTTATGGAAATTGGCTGCTACAGAGGAAGACGTCATAAGAATGGTCTCCCCGTACGCGGACAGAGAACCAAGACAAATGCAAGAACCCGTAAAGGACCTTGCAAGACTGTCGCTGGTAAGAAGAAATAAGGAGGTTTGAAATATGGCTGCTACAGCAAAGAGACCTACTAGAGGTAAGAAGAGAGAGCGTAAGTTCATTGAGAACGGACAGGCTCACATTCGTTCTACTTTCAACAATACAATTGTTACCATTACAGATAAGAGCGGAAACACCATTTCCTGGGCAAGCTCCGGTGGTTTGGGCTTCCGCGGTTCTAAGAAGAACACTCCGTTCGCTGCACAATCTGCTGCAGAGACCGCAGCAAAGGCTGCTATGGAACATGGCCTGAAGACCGTTGAGGTTTACGTAAGAGGCCCGGGACAAGGCCGCGAGTCCGCAATCCGCGCATTGCAGGTTGCAGGTCTTGAGGTTACACTGATCAAGGACGAGACGCCCATTCCTCACAATGGTTGCAGACCGCCCAAGAGAAGAAGAGTTTAATTACGGAGGTGTTCGAATATGGCAAGATATACTGATGCGTCTTGCAGACTCTGCAGAAGAGAAGGCGAAAAGCTGTTTCTGAAGGGAACAAGATGTTATACTGATAAGTGTGCGCTTTCCAGACCGAAGCGTAGTTACGCACCTGGACAGCACGGAATGGCAAAGAAGAAGCAGTCTGAATACTGCCTGCAGCTCCGCGAGAAGCAGAAGACCAAGAGATACTACGGTGTTCTTGAGAAGCAGTTCCACGGCTACTTTGAAATGGCAAACAAGAAGAAGGGCGTAACCGGTGAGAACCTGTTGGCTATTTTGGAAACAAGATTGGATAACGTTGTTTACCGTATGGGATTAGGTTCCTCCAGAGCAGAAGCTCGTCAGTTCGTTCGTCACGGTTTCTTCACCGTAAACGGCAAGGCTGTAAACATTCCTTCTTACTTGGTTTCTGCAAACGACGTTATTGAAGTAACTGACAAGTATAAGTCCAACGACCGTTTGGCTGCTATTATGGAAGTTACTGCCGGCAGAGCTGTTCCTGCATGGCTTTCTGTTGATTTAGAGAAGTTGACCGCAACGGTTGTAGCACTTCCGAAGCGCGAAGACATTGACTTCCCTGTACAGGAGCACTTGATCGTCGAGTTGTATAGTAAATAATGAGCATCTTTCATAAATTACAAAGGAGGAGAAAGCTGTGAACGAGATTGTAAAGCCAAACATTGAATGTGTGGAAACTGATGAGCTGGAAACATACGGCAAGTTCGTTGTTGAGCCTCTCGAGAGAGGTTACGGCATCACTTTGGGAAATTCACTGAGAAGAATTCTCTTGTCGTCTTTGCCCGGTTCGGCTGCTCTGAATGTAAAGATTGAAGGTGTTCGTCACGAATTTTCGACGATTCCCGGTGTTGTAGAAGATGTAACGGAAATCATCCTGAACATTAAGAATATCGGATTCAAATTGTATACCAACGAAACAAAGCACGTAACTTTGAGCGCTTCTAAGAAGGGCGTTGTTACCGCAGGCGATATCGCATGCGATGCTGAAATCGAGGTATTGAATCCCGATCAGTACATTGCAACATTGAACGGCGACGGTACGCTGGAAATCAGCATGGAAGTAGGCACTGCAACCGGTTGGTGCTCTGCAGACAAGAACAAACAACCCAACATGCCTTTTGGTGTTATTCCCATTGACTCTATCTTCACACCTGTGAAGAAAGTAAACTTCAATGTAGAGAATACCCGTGTAGGCAACGTTACGGATTACGATAAGCTGACGTTGGAAGTATGGACCAACGGTGCTGTAACACCGAAAGAGGCAATTAGCCAAAGCGCCCAGATTCTCACAGAGCAGTTGTCTTTGTTTGTTAATCTTACAGAAACTGGGGAGACCAGAGAAGTTGTAATCAGCCCGGATCTTTCTGACAAGAAAGAAAAGTTGCTGGAAATGAATATCGAAGACCTTGATCTTTCCGTTCGTTCTTTCAACTGTCTCAAACGTGCACAAGTAAACACGGTTGAAGACTTGGTAAACAAGACCGAAGAAGATATGATGAAGGTTCGTAACTTGGGAAGAAAATCTCTTGAAGAAGTTATTTGTAAGCTTGAATCAATGGGATTCTCTCTCAAGAAGAGTGAAGAATAAGCTGGGAGGTTTAGTTAATTATGGCATATAGAAAGTTAGGACGCAAAGCGGACCAAAGAAAAGCCATGCTCAGAAGCCTGACAACGTCTCTCCTTGAGAACGGCAAGATCGTAACAACAGAGACGAGAGCAAAAGAAGTACAGAGCATCGTTGAGCGCTTGATCGGAAAGGCAATCCGCGAGATTGACAATTTCGAGACAAAGCAAGTGAAGGTAAGCAAAGTTCCTGTAGATTCTAAGGGCAAGAAGATGACCGTTGTTGTTACATCCAAGAACGGTAAGAAGTACACCAAGTACGCTGATCGTGAAGTTACAACCGAACTTGTTCGCGTTGATAAGCCTTCCAGATTGGCTGCACGTAAACTTGCTGCAGAGTGGATCTACAAGACCAAGAATGCAGACGGCGAGAACTTGAGCATCGTAAACAAATTGTTCGATGAAATCGCTGTTCAGTACAAGGACAAGAAGGGTGGTTACACCAGAATTTACAAGACCGGTGCAAGACGCGGCGATGCAGCGCCTATGGCAATTTTGGAACTTGCATAATTCAGTTTCTGTCTGAGTAATTGAGTTTGTACGAAGAGGGCGGAATTCCCACAGCGGATACGCCCTCTTCTTTATACCGAAAGGGAGATCGTGATGTTAACAGGAAAAGAACGTGCCCAATATCGCAAAGAAGCCAACGGATTGGAAACCATTATGCAAATTGGTAAGGGTGGATTGGAAGAAGCCTCTATTCGTCAAATCGACGAGGCACTGACTGCCCGGGAACTGATTAAAATCCGTGTGCTTGAGACTTGCAGCGAATCCGTGCGGGAAATTGCCACGGCTGCGGCAGAGGCCACCCATAGTGAGTGCATCCAGGTTATTGGGGCAAAGTTTGTGTTGTGGCGTAAAAAGCCGGAGAAACCCATCGTGATTGCGCCCACCGCACCGGCTCCCAAGAAACCGGTCAAGAAACCCAGTGGAAAAGCTGCAAAATTTGCACCAAAGGTGTACACAGGGAAGAAAAAGACACCGAGGAAATAAAAGTAGACAGAAAGAAAGCCGTTTTACCCGAAGCAAAATCAGGAAAACGGCTTTTTAATTTATTTTTTACGAATATCCAACCGAAGCATACCGATCAAAATGGAGCCTAAGGAGAAAGCCTCCGTCAAAATACCGCCCAAGGAGAAATTCGCCACGTTGTAAATCAACCACAAAGGGGAACTGATCAAAGAGAAAATTCGCACGTGGGAGGCCTTCTTCATGCGGAAGGCGATGGTGGTTGCAACCATACCGATTACGGGAAGGACTTCCAGCAGGAAGTTGCGTAAAATGGGCGTTGTGCCCAACACTGCAAAGTTCAGTGCGTATACCCCCAAGAAAATCCCAGAGAAAATATAAATCCAAACAGGATGCGCCGCCCACGCCTTCGTGTCTCTTTTGGAGAAAATCGCTGCCCGCACAATGCCGATGGCATTCAAGATACCGCCGGTAATAGCGCCAATCATAAAAAAGTGGGTGCTGAACAAAATGGATGAAACAAATTGAAACAGCACAATTTTCTTCTGTGTCCGCTGCTGAAAAGAGCAGATGGCTACAATCATAGCAAGAATGCCGATTGTTTGTGCAATGATATCGTACATAAACGGTTACACCCCGATTGGTAAAAAATCTACTTGGACAGTATAGCATAAATTTAAGAAAAGAACCATACAAAAAAATTGTAAACATTACATTTTACCCGTTGACAGAATATCCAATATATGCTATCTTATAAAAGCTTCACCCACAAGATGTTGGGGATAGGGAAGGAAATATCATTACAAAGGAGAAAAAGCGTATGAAGATTATTAAGCGTAACGGGTCGGAAACCGTATTTGATATTACAAAAATTATTGTTGCCATCAGCAAAGCCAACGAAACCGTAGGCGAAGCGGAGCGTATGACGCCCATGCAAATTCAAAGAATTGCAGACAGCGTAGTATTGGCTTGTGAGAAATTAGGCCGTTCTCCCAGCGTGGAAGAAGTACAGGATATGGTGGAGAAGCAGATTATGGCCCACGGTGCATTTGAAGTGGCGAAATCTTATATCACCTACCGTTATACCCGTACCTTGGTGCGTCAATCCAACACCACGGACGACAAAATTCTCAGCTTAATTGAGTGCAACAACGAAGAAGCCAAGCAGGAGAACTCCAACAAGAACCCGGTGGTAAACTCCACCCAAAGAGACTATATGGCAGGAGAAGTATCCAAAGATATCACCAACCGGATTCTTTTACCCAAAGAAATTGTGGATGCCCATAATGAAGGCATTATCCATTTTCACGATGCGGACTATTTTGCCCAGCACATGCACAACTGCGACCTGGTAAACCTGGAGGATATGCTCCAAAACGGCACGGTCATTACAGGAACGCTCATTGAACGTCCCCACAGCTTCTCTACGGCTTGTAACATTGCTACCCAGATTATCGCCCAGGTTGCTTCTAACCAGTACGGCGGACAGTCTATTTCTCTTACCCATTTGGCGCCTTTCGTACAGGTGAGCCGGGAGAAACTCCGCAAGAACGTGGAAGAAGAGTTGGCGGTGCTGGACTGCCAAGTGACGGAAGAACAGATTAACGAAATGACGGAGCGCCGTTTGCGGGAAGAAATCAAGCGCGGCGTACAGACCATTCAATATCAGGTGGTGACGCTGCTTACCACCAATGGTCAGGCGCCCTTCGTAACCGTATTTATGTACTTAAACGAAGCCAAAGACGAGCAAGAGAAGAAAGACCTTGCCATGATCATTGAAGAAGTGCTGGAGCAGCGCTATCAAGGCGTTAAGAACGAACAGGGCGTTTGGGTAACGCCGGCATTCCCTAAACTCATTTACGTTTTGGAAGAAGACAACATTACGGAAGATGCACCTTATTGGTACCTCACTGAACTGGCGGCAAAATGCACCGCCAAGAGAATGGTTCCTGACTATATTTCCGAGAAGAAGATGCTGGAGCTGAAAGTAGACAAGAACGGCGAAGGCCACTGCTATACGTGCATGGGCTGCCGCAGCTTCCTGACCCCTTATGTAGATGAGAACGGCAAGGCAAAATATTACGGCCGTTTCAACCAGGGCGTTGTGACCATTAGTTTGCCGGATATCGCATTGTCTTCCGGCGGCAATATGGAGAAATTCTGGAAGATTTTTGACGAGCGTTTAGAACTTTGCCACCGGGCATTGCTGTGCCGTCACGAGCGTCTCAAAGGCACGCTTTCTGACGCGGCCCCTATTTTGTGGCAGTACGGTGCTTGTGCCCGCTTAAAGAAGGGCGAGACTATTGACAAACTGTTGTTCGGCGGCTATTCTACCATTTCTTTAGGCTACGCCGGCCTTTACGAGTGCGTCAAATACATGACCGGCAAATCCCACACGGATCCTGCGGCCACACCGTTTGCGTTACAGGTGATGCAGCACATGAACGACGCTTGTGCCAAGTGGAAGAAGCAACACAATATCGATTTCAGCTTGTACGGAACGCCCTTGGAATCTACCACCTACAAGTTCGCAAAGTGCTTGCAAAAGCGTTTTGGTGTTATTGAGGGCATTACGGATAAGGGGTACATTACAAACAGTTATCACGTACACGTAACGGAAGAAATCGACGCTTTCAAAAAGTTGGAATTTGAAGCCCAATTCCAGCACTTATCTCCCGGCGGTGCGATTAGCTACGTAGAGGTACCCAATATGCAGAACAACTTGCCTGCAGTATTGGCGCTGATGAAGTTTATCTATGAGAATATCATTTACGCCGAACTGAACACCAAGAGCGACTATTGCCAAGAGTGCGGTTGGGATGGAGAAATTACCATTCAGGAAGTGGACGGAAAATTAGTGTGGACGTGTCCTCGTTGCGGCAACCAAGATCAGGACAAGATGAACGTAGCCCGCAGAACTTGCGGTTACATCGGCACACAGTATTGGAATCAAGGCAGAACCCAGGAAATCAAGGAACGGGTACTGCATCTGTAAGAGAACGAGGGTACAATGCATTACGCAGCCATTAAAGATTGTGATATTGCAAACGGCGAAGGGGTTCGTGTGAGCCTCTTCGTTTCCGGTTGTACCAATCAATGCGAAGGGTGTTTCCAGCCGGAAACCTGGGATTTTGAATTTGGCACCCTTTTTACCCAGACCACCGCGGAAGAAATTCTGACCATGCTGGACCGTCCCTTTATACAGGGTCTGACCCTTTTGGGGGGAGAACCCTTCGAGCCTGCCAATCAGCGGGAACTGCTGCCTTTTGTGGAGGCGGTGCGGGCGCGTTTTGGGGGTAAAAAGGATATTTGGGCATTTTCCGGCTTTACCTTGGAGGAAATGCAGAATCCACAAGCTTACCCATGTACAAAAGAAACGCCGTCGCTGCTTTCTATGATTGACGTGTTGGTAGACGGCCGTTTCGTGCTCTCGGAGAAAGATATTTCCCTTAAATTCAGAGGCTCTCGCAACCAGCGGGTGTTAAATTTGCCGGAAACCCTGAAAAAAGGTGCGCCGGTGTTGTTTTTTGATTGATTATTTGCTATACTTTTCCTATCATTTTACGCAAAGGATGGGATTTAGTGAAGATACCTTTTCGCCGCTTCGGCACCATGATCGACTGTTCCAGAAACGCTGTGATGAATGTTCCTACCATGAAGAAATGGATGGATATTTCCGCCTCTTTAGGCTACAGCGCTGTTTTTATTTACATTGAAGATACCTACGAAATTCCGGAGGAACCTTTCTTCGGCTATTGTCGCGGACGTTATACCCAAGCAGAGCTTCGGGAGTTGGATGCGTATGCCAAGAGCAAGGGATTGGAATTGATTCCTTGTATGCAAACCCTTGCCCACGTAAATGCCATTACCCGCTGGCCTACCTACTGGCCCATTATTGATACCGGCGATATTCTCCTTGCGGGAGAAGAACGCACCTACGAATTGGTAGACCGGATGTTTGCATCTCTTGCTTCTTGCTTGTCCACCAAAGTGATCAATGTGGGTATGGATGAAGCGGAAATGATCGGCCGGGGTAAATACTACAACAAACACGGCGACCGGAACAAGTCTCAGATTCTCATTGAACACGTGCAGAAGATTTGCGAGATTGCCAAGAAATACGGTTTTACTTTGTGTATGTGGTCCGATATGTTCTTTAAGTTGGTGGTGGGCGAGTATTATAAAGCTACCGAAATCAACGAAGAAGTACGGGCGCAGATTCCCGACAATATGCAGCTTTGTTATTGGGACTACTATTCCAGAGATAAGAAGCGCTATGACGGTATGATGAAGGCCCACGCCAAGATTAAAGACAACACCTGGTTTGCAGGCGGTCTGTGGTCCTGGATCGGTTTTGCACCGGACAATGAGTTCAGTATGAAAGCCACCAACGCATCTTTAAGTATGTGCCGGAAGAACAATATCCAAGACGTTTTCCTGACCATGTGGGGGGATAACGGCGGAGAGTGTTCTAAGTTCTCTTTGCTGCCCGCCCTGTTCTATGCTTCCGAAATTGCAAAGGGCAACAACAAGAAAAGTGATATTAAGAAGAAGTTCCAAGAGACCTTCGGCATTTCCTTTGACACCTTTATGAACATGGATATGAAGAAAGGGATGCGCCCGGGAGAGGATCCCGTGAATCCGGACAAGTATTTGTTCTATAACGATCCTTTTACCGGCATCCACGACACTACGCTGGTTGGCAATGAAGGGGAAATCTTTAAGTCCTTTGCCAAGAAGTTGGGCAAAGGGAAGAAACATCCGGAATGGGGTTATTTGTTTACCAGTATGCAAGCGTTGGCGGAGTTCTTGTCGGTGAAGGCGGATCTGGGCGTGCGCACCCGCAAGGCGTATGCGTCTAAAGATGCAGGGGAACTGGCAGACGTGATTGCTCGGTACAAGCTGGCTTTAAAGAAGTTAAAGGCGTACCACAAGGCGTATAAGGTACAATGGTTTAAGGAGAACAAGCCTCATGGCTTCGATATTCAGGATATGCGTATGGGCGGCCTCATGCAGCGGTTAGAGAGCTGTCGGGAGCGGTTAGAGGCCTATGCTGCCGGCGCGGTGGATTGCATTCCGGAACTTGAGGAGAAGCAACTTCCTTTCACGGTGGATGGGTCCGCGTTTAAGCCCGGCGCGATTTTGTATAATACGTACGGAGGATCTTCTTCGGCCAACGTGCCGTGAGGATGGGAAGGTAAAATATCGAAATAAGATATCATTCATCTAATATTTTCGCCACTTGCGGCAAAAATATTAGATGAAACCATTGCGTTTTTTAATTGATTGGTGTATAATGTATCTAATATTTTTGCCACTTGCGGCAAAAATATTAGATGGAGGTCGTTATGGAGATTAAAAGAGACGTATATCTGAACAGACTTATCGTTAGAAAACACAACGGTTTTATTAAAGTCATTACCGGTATCCGCAGATGCGGAAAATCCTATTTGCTCAATACTTTATTTTATAATCACTTGATCGCTGAAAGTATCGCGGAGGATCACATCATCCGCTTCGCATTTGACTCTGCCGACGATTTGATTAAAATCGGAGAAGATCCCATTATCCTCGATAACGAGCGTGAGGATAGAAAGGTCGATCCCACCAAATTCTTGAATTGGCTGCAACCGCAGATTGCCGACAAGGATATGCATTATATTCTGCTCGACGAGGTACAAAAGCTCGGCGCGTTTGAGTCGGTTCTCAACGGTTTTCTTCGCAAGAGCAATCTTGACGTTTACGTAACCGGCAGTAATTCAAAATTCTTATCAAAGGATATTCTGACCGAGTTTGAGGGCAGAGGTGACGAGGTTCACGTTCTTCCTCTGTCGTTCTCGGAGTATTATGCATTCAAGGGCGGAGACAAGAGCGAAGCGTTTGACGATTATTCTATCTACGGCGGCTTGCCTGCTGTTGCGCTGATGGCGACCGAGGAACAGAAAACCAATTATCTGATCTCGCAGATGCAAAACCTCTATTTGCGCGATATCAAGAACCGCTACGGCTTACAGGACGAAGTTACTCTCGGAGAGGTGCTTGACGTTATCGCTTCGGGCATTTCCACCTTGACCAATCCGCGTAACATTTCCAACACGATGAACACCGTGCACGGAAGCAATATCTGCGATGCGACCGTTGACCGCTATATCGGTCATATGGAGGATGCCTTTATGCTTACCCGCGTAAAGCGGTACAATGTAAAAGGCAGAAAATATATCGGTACTCCTTACAAGATCTATTTTGAAGACGTCGGACTTCGCAATGCCCGTCTGAATTTCAGACAGATCGAAGGCACTCATATAATGGAGAATATTCTTTATAACGAGCTTCGTTACAGAGGATACCAAGTAGACGTTGGA
>JAGBGO010000009.1 GCA_017935905.1 Clostridia bacterium
GCCTAAAACGCGCCTTTGATGTTATACTAATCACGAAAAACAACTCCTTTGTGTTTGTGTTTTGTGTCGTTACTTAACATCATATCACATTTGAGTTGTTTTTCTCTTTTTATTTGTTACCTATCTATTGTACTATAACACGGTGTCAAACCGGCACATACTTACGCTTCTATATCCTGTTACCGGGATATGCTTACTGTACGTCGTCACTTTCTTCTTGCTGGGTGTACGCGTCCAGAATCTGCTGAGCAAGCGCTTCATCCTCAACAAAAACAAAGTTCGGTTCATTGCCTTCAAAATAGGTTTCCATAATGACAACCTGCTCTTCCTCTTCATTCTCATAAAGTTCAGCAGGCACCATAACGGCGTACAATTTATCTGCAAAGTCTACGTAACCCAAAAGATCAAAAAGGTACTCGTTGCCTTCGTCGTCACAAAGCGTTACCGTATCTACACTTCCAATGGGGGTGCCAAGATCTTCTTGGGGAATCTCTACTTCCTGTTCAAATTCTTTCTCATTCTCTGCCATAATTAAACTCCTGACCTGCGGCTGTCTAAATAATTCTGTAAGATCAGCATCGCCGCAATTTCATCGCTGACACCTTTCTGTCTTTGGTGTACGTTCATCTCAATCATCGCACGGTCCGCCATACGGGTTGTGAGCCGTTCATCCCAAAAAACAATCTCCACGGAGCGAACCCCTTTACAGGCCTCCTCCAATTCTCTTGCGAACTTCTCCGTCACTTTAACGCGAGGGCCCTTCGAGCCATCCATATTCACAGGATAACCGATCACTACCGTACTGACGTCGTGTTTTGTGAGTAGTTCAACCATCCGTGCAACCACTTGCCGCCGGCCTGCTTTTGCATCCACAATTCCCAGAGAATTGGCAGTAATTAGCAAAGGATCACTGAGGGCAACGCCCACACGGCTGTCTCCGTAATCAATACCCAATACACGCATTATTGAGAATCTCGATTCTTCCGGGTCATATCGGCGATATAACTGTTAAACAGTTCTTCCACAATCTCGTCCCGCTCGATCTTGGTAATCAAAGAACGGGCGTTCTTATGATTGGTTACGTACGTCGGATCGCCGGACATAACGTACCCCACCAATTGGCTGACCGGATTGTAGCCCTTCTCCCGAAGCGCATAGTAGACTTCATCCAAAATCCGACGAATCTCCGCTTGTCGCTCATTGGGAACAGAGAAGAAAATGGTATTTTGATGATTTTCCTGTGTCTTGCGATTCTCCACAACACTCACCCTTTCAGGCACCGAATTTAGCTAATTTCTCCACAAAATCGGCACATTCATTACTATCTGCACAATGGATCTCCACCTTAATGGGATGGGACAAATCCAAAGAGAAAATACCCATAATAGACTTAGCATCCACGACGTAACGACCGGAAGAAAGGTCTACGTCGTAAGACACCTTGCTTACTTCAGAAACAAAGCTCTTAACGTCATCAATGGATTTAAGGGATATCATAACTGTTTTCATAGAAATTCAGTCTCCTTTCAGTAAAAAACATTACGCCCTAATAGTACCCAAAACTCCGCTTTCTGTCAAGGTTTACCGCATAAAAAACTCATTAAAGATAGACTCTTTGGGAATTTCAAAATCCGTTTTGGGTAAAAAGGGTTCCAATGCAGACACCGGAACAAATTTTTCAAAAGCTTCCCGTTCTTTTTTTGAAAGCGTTTCGTACAACCGACCAATGCCTGCCTTCAAAAAAGCAATCTCGTATTCCAAAGAAGAATTGAAGAAAAAGTCTGCATATTTCTTCACCGGTTTAATATATTTTTCTTCTCCGTTTCGCACGCCGGGCCACATCCCCATGGTGTCCGGAAGCGCGGATCCCCGTTTCACGTTGTCACGAATGGCTCTGCGCATAAAGCGAACCTGTCTGGGAAGCAACAACACGTCACCGTCCGTCTGCTCTGTATAAGAATCAAAGGGACAAATATACACTTTGAACACGTGGCTGAAATCCACACCCCGAATCAGTTCCGGATTCAGTGCATGAATACCCTCCACAATGATCATATCCTTCTTGGTTGAAATCAGCTTCTGCGTTCCCTGCTCCCTTTTTCCGGTGGTAAAGTTGTAAGAAGGAAGGGTGATTTCTTCCCCGCGCAAATAGGCACGCATCTGTTTTTTAAAGAAAGGCACGTCGAAGGCATCCAACGTTTCATAGTCGAAATCATTTTCATGGGCCGGCACACGACCGCTATCCAATTGCCGTTTCATAATCGTTTCCCGATCTAAATAATAGTCGTCAATGGAAACCACCGTGCAGTTATAACCGTCCTCTGTCAGATACTTGGCTAAGCGATTGGAGAACGTAGTCTTGCCGGAGGAAGATGGTCCCGTTACCATGACGACGTCCGTATGAAAATCGTTGGCACAATCCATATCCACCACGTGGATTTCATTAAACAACATTTCAAACTGCAGCTGGTGTCTGGCTTCCGAGAAGGCAATCAGTTCTTCGAAACGATTTTCTTGAATGTAGCGGTTTACCCGCTCTGCGGTGTACTTCACGTTTATCACTCCTCAACTTACGGTTTCGGTAACACACTGCCGCCATAAGGCATAGTAATTACCGTAGCATCCGGCCCGTATTTCTCCAAAGCCGCCGCATACGCTTTCTGCAAAGACGGATAGGGCGTTAAGAAAATACTACGGACAAAATCCGGTTTCATTTCAGAAACCATGTAAATATCTGCATTTTGAAGAACCATAGCAATGGCAGCCGCTTTGTGACCACCCAACTGGAAGTCTTTCCCGATTCGCTCCACCATACTTTGAGCCGTGGGCGCTTCCAGCATCCATTTTTCAAAAGTGGTTCCTCCAAGACCTTCCGGACAGGCACCTACCAAAATAATCGTACCACCTTTGCGCACAGCATATTTCGCATTATCTAACGCTTTTTGCGTCTGGTACAAATTCAAATCCTTCGGGGCTCCCCCTTGGGAAACAATCACAATATCGGCTCTTTCCGGAATAGTCTTTCCATAAAGGGTATCTAAAAATGCACAGCCAATGCGATGGGCTTTCACGCTGTCTCCGGCAACGGCTTTCACAATTTTCTTATGCTCATCCAGTACCACGTTTAAGATATAATCAATGCCAAGCATCCTGCCCGCTTCTTCAATATCTTCCCGAATGGGATTGCCCTCTAAATTACCGGCACATGCCGCATCCTGCACCATAAAACGGTGATTGGTTTGAATAGCATCGTGAGTGGAACAACCGGGCATAATGGCTTTTGCCCCACCGCTATAGCCCGCAAAATAATGATATTCAATATTGCCCAAACATATAACACGATCGGCGTTTGCAACTACGCGGGTAATATCTACCGGCGTACCTCTTGAAGTCGTACCCAAATGAACACAGTCAGAGGGATCGCTGTCTATCACTTTAATATTTTCAAAGGCGTAATCCCCGGCAAGCTTTCGCTGTTCCTCCGGCGTTTGTTTCCGGTGACTTCCCAGGGCAAATACCAACGTCATATCTTCTTTCCGCACACCGCCGGCTTCCAGTTCTGCAATGAGGGAAGGAATCACTTTTGCCGTCGGCATCGGTCTTGTAATATCACTGGTAACAATGGCGACTTTTTCGCCGGACTTGACAATTTCTCTAAGTCTCGGTGCACCGATGGGTTCACGCAGTGCCCGTTCAACCTCTCCCACTTCCGATTCTACGCCGGGTACCGGGTTAGGCAACAATTCCGCCAATAGGTTTCGATCTGCTATTTCTACACTTTGTGTGGTGTTTCCGTATCCAAATTCATATTTCATTGCATAAAGCCTCTTTCTAAGTATTCTTATTTGAATATTATACCATAGCAAAAGAACAAAAGTAAACCGGATCTGTAAACACAAAAAAGGCTCCCTGTAAAAGGAGCCCCTTTCAATCACTTCATTGGATGATACGATCATTCGAAATGCATCGGGAAAACCAATTTCTGAATACCGTCTTTTGCAACGTAATGGTGTTCAACACCACATTCATCTCTCAAATATTCATACAATTCAATCGTTTCCCACGAACCCGTATCATAACCGGTACCCGGATTGTTGTCCCACAACCATTGAGGCGTAGGCCACAAGCACGCTTTCGGTGCAATCGTTTTGTAGAGATCAAAATAAGCCCCTTGAGAACCGTGATGAGCAACTTGTACAACGTCTGCGGTTAAATCATTTTTGTATGCGGCAGCCAAACGGCTACTGCTTACGTGGTAAATATCCGCCAAAAACAGCACGCGCTGTCCGCCGATGGTCAGACGATATACCACACTGGACTCATTGACTGCAGTATCTCCGGCTGCAACGTTTGCCGTTTCATCTACCGTCAAAAGCGTTTCTACAAAGAGACCGTCCACCGTCACAACGTCGCCTTGGTGTACTACGACACCGGCACCCTCCGGAAGTTTGTCCAATGCAGCAATCAATGCATCGTACGTAGTTAAACTGTTATGGGTTACCATATATTTATATTCGCGAGAAGGCAAATTGTAGTATACTTTCTTCACGTTTAACGAAGGAACGGCTTCATTCATCAATGCAATAAACGCACCCACATGATCGCTATGGGCATGAGTCAAGAACCAAGCTTCGATTTCCGGAACGTCGCTTCCCGTAATATCTTTTGCAAGGGCTACGATATCCGCTAAATTTCTTTCATATCCGCCGTCGAAAACCAACAGCTTGTTGTTCTCCGTATGTACAACGTAAGAATTCATTTGATTGCTGTCATCCAACTGGTAAAGGGTTCCACCCACAATTTGAGGCTGGGCAGCATGCTCATACGCAGCAGAAGTCATACCGTAATTGTAAATAGCTTGTGCAATGTCTTTGATTTTGCTTCCCTGAAGTCCGTTTACGTAGCTTAAATATGTGTTTACACTGTAGGAGACTTGTTCTCCAATGGGATTTCCTTCTGCATCAACAAACTTCGCCGTAATGACTTTATCAAAATCAGTGGCATAGATCCCCTCTGTGTAAACGTAGTACTTGCCGCCTCCAAGAGAGACAAAATCTTCCGAATCGTAAATCGTCTCGCCAATTTGAATACGCGTATTTGAAACGTCAGCGGTCGTAAACTTAAACCGGACTTTGATCAGATCGTAAAGGCCCAACGTAGCCGCATTCCAGGTGTAACGCTCATCCCGTGTTCCGGTAACCGGATCTTCTACCACACCGGAAGCTTGTCCCATATCATAATTCGTTAAGTACGTTTTTTGTACGTCCGTCAAACTCTCGGTTACAAGATTTTGAATATCGTTATTAAAATAGCCTTGAGCCGCAGCACCGTAATTCAGAATAGCAACCAACATAGCACGAAGTTCAGTATCTTGTGCAGCCGTACGCACCAGTTGATTCATACAATATTGTTTCACGCTGTATTGCGATACTGTATCTTGCAAGGATTCTCCCACGTACAATTCAGCGGAAATATTTGTGCCCATATCTTGGGGTAAAATATTCGGCAAACTGAACGTATATTGGTTTCCGGACTGTACACCATCCACCCAAATATCTTCACCTTTAAAATTAAACTTCATACGAACAGGTTCTGCCAAAGCAGTTTCAACCGTCGCTTGCAAATGAAGCGTAATCGATTCTTTTAATTCCGGAACCGCAGTTTGAATCTCCGCTTCAGTCCCTTTGACAATTGCAAAATTCTTTACGTCAAATCCTGCCGTGCTGCCTTCTGCAAAGAAGCCGAAGTATTGAATCGTATTATAATTGATTTCTTTTCCGGCAAGATAAGTACTGTAAATTTCCTTACTGTTCAAGAATATTTTGAAAGTATCTTTCGTCACCGTATAGCGTAAATTAAACCAAATCTTCTCCGAAAAATCCAAGCCGTCCAGAATATATCCGTTATCTTCTTTCTGTAGCAAACCATTGGAATTCAACTCGACGATCCTGAATTGTAATCTGCCATTGGTTTCGTCCGCATCGAATCGCAAACTGTAGAACAAACGGCTACCGGTTCCAATCAAGTTACCGGCACCACCTAATTCCGCAGAGCCGGTAGTCTTGGGCACCATAGCAAAATCATAGCTTACCGCATAATTCTCCTTAGGAAGTGTACGCGTAGAATAAATCCATGCGTTTCCGTTAGATACGATCGGTGCACGCATAACGTAATCTTCTCCGTCTACCGTGTAATGCGCCGCGTCAGAAGAAGCGTTGGTAAACCAAGTTTTTGCATGTGCATAACTTTCAAACAAATCAGAGGGCACTTCGTTGTACCGCGCCGCTTGATTTTCGTCTTTATAGAAAATGGATACAGTAACCGGGAACGTTGCTGTGTCCCGCTCTGTTTCAAAGCGCACGTAAACGCCATCGGCACCCGTGGTACCATCAAGTCCAACAATCTCACTTAACGTTTTCGTAGAGGTATGCGATACGGTGTCAGAGTAACCATTGTACGTACTATCTGTACCTACGCCGTTACCGCGAAGCAAGACATTCCCCGCATCGTTTGACGAGAATACGAAACGCTGTCCGGTACCCAAGAGATTGTCCACGTTCGTTGTATAATATTTGTAATCATTGGAACGATTGTCTGTACGGTACATACCGGCACCACCGCTGGTATCTGTGCGCAGATACCAAGAAATCGCTTTTGTATTCGTGGTATGAGCCGCCGTATTCAAAGCCTCCGTATTCGGATTTGCCAGTAACTGCATATTATTGTAACCGTGTGCGTTATAGCCGTTCACGCCTGCAGTTCCCTTCGTTCCATCATCGACAATAAAGTTAACCCAGCCCTTTCCGTCCATACCTTCTTTACCAATCAATTCCGTATGTCGTACGTTATGTTGAACGTATCCGTACGGGCCGGTGTAAGATGCGGTAACCGTATCCAAGTACCACGTTTCCACAGAAGTACTCAAAATCGTAGCGTTGCTCAACGTCCAATGGGTTTCGTTGTAATCAAAGTTTGCAGGTTTCGGGTAGGCAACCGTCAACGTAATCGACGCCGCACCCGCGTTGCTTACCATACGCAAATAAACACCATCTTCACCGGTAGCATTTCCGACGCCCTTGATAGACGCCAGCGTTTGAGCAGAAGCAACGCTCTTAGCTTCGGCGGAATTGTAGTTGGTTGCGGTATTGTAAACACCATGACCGATTGCACGCACGTACACTTTTCCGTCCGTCTGCTTTGTAAAAGCCATCTTATATCCTTCTTTGGAAAAATCACTGTACGCACCGTAACTCATGGCAATCTTACCATCGTGGTTGTCAATTCTGCCATTGGTCGTATCGTGACCGGCAATATACCAAGTGATACCCTGATCCGTTACGCCGTCGCGAGGAATCAAATCTGTAATTTGATCCGATGCCAAGAATTGCATAAATAAATAGCTATATTGTTTCGTTTGTTCCGGCGATCCGTCCCCAACAACTACGTTAATAAAACCTTTACCGTCCTTGCCACCATGGCCAATCAGTTCGGTTAGCTTCTCGGTAAGCTGGATATAGCCACCGGTAGCGCCGTACTTGACAGTAACCGTTTCAACAACAAACTCCTCCGATGTTTCACTGATAATCGATCCTTGATTTACCGTCCAATTGCTGGGCGTTGTCGTTGCAATCGTGCCCGTTGGCAGGCTGAAAGAGCACAGAACCAAAACAAGTGTCAGTGCGAATGCAGTTATCCTCTTCAATTTCTTCATAGCATAATCCTCCAATTCTCTCTGTATGCTAATTCAATACATTTTAGTGTACAATTTTATTCAAAAAAAGTCAACAATTTCTTCACATATCACACAAAAAACGGGCAGAAGGAATGCTTCTGCCCGTCTTACAAGAACACCGGACGGTGTTAAAAATTTCGAAAAAATGCATCGACTCTTTGATAAACCCGTTCATACCCGGCGTCGTTGGGATGAATGCCGTCCGGCATATAGGTAGCCTGTTGGTCACCCATATTGGGATTGATCCCGCCCATAGCAAATAAATCCAACACCGGAATCGAGAAAAGTTCCGCCGTTTCACGAATGGCTTTTACGTAATCTTTCAAGTAGGCGCCTTGACCATTCAAGCAGTCCTCTCCAATACGGTGAAGGGGCGTTAAGATAAGCAACTCGCCCTGTGGATACCGTTCCACCAGGCGGCGGTAAAGGTAATAGGCGGCTCCGTAAAACGTGCTGTCGTCTGTATCCCCCATCTTCCCCAGCGGTGCATTTCCGTGGGCATGGTCGTTGGTTCCTCCGAACACCACTACTAAATCTGCATCCTCGGGAAGGGTTTCAACCCGCTTCGTAAAACGATATATATTAACACCATCATCCTCGGGTACACCGGTCTGATTCGCATAACGCGTAGCACTGATACCGCAATTCACAAATTCTGTGTCCGGATAGCGAGCCTTAAACAAACTAACGTAGCATTGCTCCGGGGAAGAAGCACCCACACCGTAGGTAATGCTGTCTCCAAGAAATACGACTTTCTTCCCTTTCAAATCCATGTCAAACAGCTCCTTACAGCACGTCAAATCCTAAATCTTCAATAGCGTCTTTAGCTTTCAGCAAAACAGCCTCGTCGGTGCTGTCTACCCTAACCGTTCCGGCTTCTAAAGAAACTTCCGCTTGAATCCCCAAAGCCTTCATCGCTTCGTTCACGCGGCGCACGCATCCCTGGCAGTGCATACCCTCTACTTTGTAAGTTGTCATAATTTCATCCTCCTTAATCTTAACGCGTTGCTGACAACGCAAACTGAACTGAGTGACATAGCAACCCCTGCGAACATCGGATCCAGCAAAGGACCGCCAAATACGTGGAGCAAACCGGCTGCAATGGGAATGCCGATTACGTTATAGATAAACGCCCAGAACAAATTCTGGTGAATATTTCGAATGGTAAGTTGACTGAGCCGCAGCATTTTACCAATTTCCCGCAAATCCGGCTTCATCAGTACCACGTCCCCGGAAGCTACCGCAATATCGCTTCCGGAACCCATAGCAACCCCTAAATCCGCGCAGGTCAGCGCCGGTGCATCGTTGATACCATCACCGCACATCAGCACCCGCTCCCCTGCTTCCTGCAGTTCCCGGATCGCATCTGTCTTTCCGGAGGGTAATACGCCGGAAATCACTTGGTCGATGCCCGTTTGCGCTGCGATATACCGGCAGGCCGGTTCACGGTCTCCGGAAAGCAGTACGATTTTCAACCCTTTTTTGTGCAAATCAGCAATGGCTTCCTTGCTGGATGCTCTGATTTCATCCCGAATTACAAAGGCACCGACAACTTCCTTGCCAACCGCCAAATAAACGGAGGTAGCACCAGTCTCTTCATAGGCATTCAGCTGGTTTTGGTAAAATGCCGCGTCATACCCTTGTTCTTCCATTAAGCGAAGATTTCCCGCAAACACGGGGGTGCCGTCTTCCAAAACGGCAGAAATGCCTCGACCGGGCAGATTTTCAAAGGAACCCACCTTTATATCTTCGATTGCCTCCAACGCTTGGGCGTAATTCACAACGGCCATTGCAAGCGGGTGATCCGATAAATTCTCCACCGCCATAGCAACCGCCAAAAGAGATGCCGTTTCTTCCTCTTTGCACAAAAACGACACGACCCGCGGCTTTCCTTCCGTTACCGTGCCGGTCTTATCCAGCACTACACAGGTAACGTGATGAGCAACTTCCAAAGCCTCTCCGCTGCGAATGAGAATGCCTCGGGACGCACCCAGACCTGTACCAACCATAATGGCAGTAGGAGTCGCCAGTCCAAGAGCACAAGGGCACGCAATCATCAAAACCGAAGCAAAGATGCCTAACGTGAAATACCAATTCGCACCTGAAATTTTCCAAATCACAGCCGAAAAAAGCGCAATACCCATGACCACAGGCACAAAAACCCCGGCAACTTTGTCCGCAATCTTCGCAATCGGGGCTTTCTTTCCTTGGGCTTCCTCCACCAGACGAATCATCTTTGACAGCGTAGAGTCACTTTGCACACCGGTGACTTGAATTTCCAATGCACCGCTTTGATTTAAACTGCCGGCATAAACGGAGGATCCTTTATCTTTCTCCACCGGCAGACTTTCTCCCGTAAGCATAGACTCATCCACGCCGCTGTTTCCGGACAATACGAAGCCATCCAAAGGAATCCGCATACCGGGACGTACCAAAATGCGATCGCCCACTGCAATTTGCTCTGTAGGCACTTCAATGGTCTCGCCACTTTCCGAAAGTTTCAGCGCCGTATCCGGTGCTAAGGCAGTCAATGCGTGAATCGCACTTTTGGTCTTCTCCACGCTGCGACTTTCCAAATATTTGCCCAACATTACAACGGTAAGCACGACGGCAGCAGACTCATAATACAAGTGGTGGCAATCCCCTTGCAACGTCATCACCACACTGTAAATAAATGCGCATCCGGAACCTACCGCAACCAACGAGTCCATGGTAGGGGCTCGGTGAAACAGCGCCTTCGTACCGGAAATAAAAAATCCGCGGCCAAAAAAAAGTACCGGAAGCGTCAAAAACAGTTGTACCAAAGCAAACACGTAAGGATGACGCTCCATTTCCATAAATCCGGGAAGCGGAAGATCAAAAGGCAACATGTGCCCCATCGATACGTAAAGCAACAACAAGGCCGGAATGGCAGCGCCAATTAAATTGATCCGTGCCGTTCTTTGGCGGTTTTGTTCCTTCGTCTTTCGTTCCGGCACTTCCTTTTGAATGCCGAAGCCGGCTTTCCGCACTTTCTCCATAATTTGTTCAGGTTGTACTTGGTTTTCATCGTAGACGATGGTCAGCCGTTTGGTGGTTAAATTCACCGTACTTTCCTGAACACCGGGAAGACGACGTGTGACCCGCTCCACCGAAGCAGAGCAGGCCGCACACGTCATACCTTCCACAAAATAAACCTCTTTAATCATCCGTTCACACCCATCAAAATTTTGGCGAGTTCAGAGTCACTGCCCAAGATAACCGTCTTGTTCTCCCCTTGAAGAGATGCCTTCAAAGCGTCCAAAGACTTCATAAATACATAGAAATCTTGCTTATCCTTGGTATCGTACGCCTCTGCCAGCATTTGCATATATTCTTTCTCGCCTTCCGCTACGATTTCTTCCGCTTTTGCTTCCGCGTCGGAAACAATAATATTGACTTCACGGTCTACGTCGTTCTTAATCTTCTGGGCTTCCGCCTGGCCTTCTGCTACGTAAGTCTGCCGAATCTTCTCCCGCTCCGCAATCATACGCTCGTAAACGGCGGTTTCATTCTCAGAGGGCAGATCAAATCGTTTAATCTGTACGTCCGTAACTTCGATGCCGTAAGAACCGGTCAATTCTTTAACTTGTTCATAGACATTTTTATTTAGGTCGTTCTTGCCCGCGTTTTCAGAAAGTTGAATGATAGAATCCTGGGGCATGGTACCGATGATATTCTTAAGGGCGTTGTAGGTGGCCGCATCCAGACGGCTGCAAGCCTCTGAAGTGGTGCCAAGGGTCCGGTAAAATGTTAACGGATCCGAAATCTTCCACAGCACGTAACTGTCCACGCTCATGGCTTTGGAATCACTGGTCAGCACGTCAGAAGGTTGCAAATCGTACAGCTGGGTATTCTTCTTGTAAGTCTTAATTGTATCCACAAAAGGCAACTTAAAGTGAAGACCGGCATCTTCCGTAACGCCTACCACTTTCGAAAAACGAACCACCAATGCATATTCATCTTCATCTACGGTGTAACAGGACGCCCCCAGTGCGACAGCACCCAATAAAATTATAACTGCAATAATAATCGTAATGACTTTCTTCATTTCCGTTCCCCCTCTCACTTAAACGATTCCAACGGAAGTAAATTCTGCGTTCCGTTCTCATTGGTCATAATAAAAATCTTCACACCGGGCAGAATTTCTTCCACCATTTCATAGTACATCCGTTTCTTGGTGATTGTGGGATTTAACTGATACTCGCCGTACATCGCTTCAAACATGGCGATCCGTTCTTTCGCTTCATTGATACGGTTTTGCTTTAAGAACTGGGCGTTTTGAAGCAGTTGGTCCGCCTGGGCTTCGGCTTTTGGAATTTCTGCATTCTTGTAGGCCTCCGCTTCGTTAATGGAAGTTTCTTTGCCCTGCTTGGCGGTTTCCACCGCTTTAAAGGCTTGAGCAACTGCATCCGTGGGCGCTTCAGCGTCCTGAATTTTGATACTTTCTAAGCTGATACCGATATCGTAAGCCGTAAGTTCATCCACCACTAAATCTTTGATTTCGCCTTGAATTTGACTCTTCTTGGTGGTCAATACGTCGTCTACTTGGTATGAACCCACTACGGTACGAATTTGGCTCTGCACCAGATTCTTCAAAATCTTCTCCGGTTGCAAAGACGAATACAAATATTTCTCCGGATTGGCAATACGGTACTCCACAAAGAAATCTACGTTTACGATGTTGAAATCACCGGTAATCATCTTGCTTTCGTCATCGTGGGAAACCGTCGTACCGTCTTTCTGCGTGGTGAAACCGATTTCCACTTTTTGAATCACATTTACGTTCACTTTGCGCACTTGTTGAATGCCAAGGGGCGCCTTAAAATGCATACCGGCCTCCTCTACGACAGACGTTACTTTGCCGAAGGTGGTAACCACGGCACTTTCTTTCTCCTCTACGGTGTACCAACAAGTAGAGCCGATCAAAATCGCAAGAACCACAAACAAAGCAATCCAAAGCACCAGTTTAAAGCGCTTGATCTGCTCCGGTGTAATCTTCTTGAAAGGATTCTCTACTACGGTGTAATGTGGTTTTTTCTCCATAAAAAAGCCTCCTGTTTCCGTTCATATTGAGCGCTTTCGCGTTTCAAATATTATACAACAGAAACAAGAGAATTACAACGAAAAACCGTTCATAAACTTTTATTTTTTATCCTCAATATCCTCAATCTTCACAGCGGAATTATGAGGGATGGGCTTCCACTCTACTTTGGTGAACATCGCAATAATATTCGTTAAGCGTCCGATGGCTTCGAACATAGGGAACGTGATACAATACCACACCTTTCGGTACCATTTAATCGGTTGAATTCGTCTGTGTTCAATAATGAATATATATACAGCCGTCCAGATGCTGTCTAAATACGAAGTAACCGTCCAACCAAAGGTAAAGAAGGACAACCACAAGCATTTTCCCAAAATGCTCGTGGGAACAGGATTTAAGCCAATCCAATCGAAAATATCCTGAATCAATTCCGGTGCAAACCAGGATTTCACCGTCATACCGGCGCCCACGATCAACGCGACCCGCAAACCGTACACGATCACTTTCTTAAAGAAAGAAACCAGCGACAGCGGGAATACGACAGTCAGCATATCAAAGCTCATAAAGCGCAAACGGATATTGTTCACAAACTTCTTCCAAAGCGGAACAGTTTTGCCGTTTTTGTCAAACTTTTCCTTGTTTGCAGCACCGCCGGTATAGAAAATATGGGCAAACAACTGAGGACCTGTTTCAACAAATGCCTGCAAATGACCTTTGGACCAACGAATACGCTGGCGCATGGCAATTTTCATATTCACCGGCTGTTCATCGTAGAATTCCGCCGCATTATTATAAGAAATCTTATAGCCCTGGGCGACGGCATCGGCACAAAAAGCGCGATCTTCCGTCAGGCTGGTATAGTTCCATCCATTCGCTATAATTTCATGGGTAAAAAGGAATCCGGTTCCTTGTATACGGGTTGCCAAACGGAACAGCGAGCGTGCCCGGTGCTCTTTACGAATGGTTCTCAGCCAGTGAATTCCGTAAGAAGCCGAAATCCAGTTGTCGTCAAAGTTTTTGGTATTTCGGTAAGAAGTGATAATCTTCTCTCCGGCGTCAAAGGACTCATTCATCCGGGTTATGTAATCACTTTTCAGCAAGTTATCCGCGTCAAATAAGAAATATCCTTCAAAACTGTCAATGCCGTAATCCTCCCGGATACGTTCTACCAAAAATTGGAGTGCAAAACCTTTCGTGCGATGTTCCTGATCGAACCGCTCGTAGCAAATCGCCCCCAGTTCTCGCGAAACCGCTGCGGTGCGGTCCGTACAGTTATCGGCCACAACGAAAATCGTCACCAATTCAGTGGGATAATCTTGTTTGCGGATACTTTCAATCAAGTTTCCGATAACGGCTTCTTCATTGCGTGCAGCCACCAAAACGGCATATTTATGTTGTTTCTTGGCAGGTTTAAAACGACGGGTGGCAAAAATACCCGTAATTTTATAAACGTCACGATAATCCCAAAATGAATAAATCACTTCGGTAATCGCATTGATCATTTCAATAATTCGTTTGATGATCTGCATAAAAGTAGAGCCTTTCAATCAACATAAATCCTGCAATCCCGCATATTATACTCTCATACTGGACAAAAATCAAATCCCGGTGCTATAATACCGCTGAAAGAAGGTGGATACATGGAAAAAGAGCGAATTTGGGAATTGGATTTTCTGCGGGGAATCTTTATTCTGTGTGTCATCATCATCCACGGCATCTTTGACGCGCAAGTTTTCTTAGATTGGGACTTCAATCCCCCTGCTGTTTATGATTTTATTCAGTACAACGGCGGCATTCTTTTCATCTTACTTTCCGGCATTTGCATTACGTTGGGACGCCACTTTCTCAAACGGGGGGCCATTGTATTTGCGTGCGGTATACTGGTGTCCGCCGTATTAAAAATCATGGTTCAACTGAATTTTATGGATGACTCCGCACTGATTTATTGGGGTATTCTGCATTTACTTGGTTTTTGCATGCTGACTTACGTTTTTTTTAAACACTTCCCTACTTGGCTTTTGGGAATTTTTGGAGTCGCATTCATCGTTCTTGGTTTTTATATGGAAAGTCTGACACCGGATACGATGTGGCTTTGTCCCCTGGGTTTAATTCCCTATGGCTTTGCCACCGGCGACTTTTTCCCCATTTTCCCCTATTGGGGTTGGTTCATATTGGGCATTGCGCTGGGACGGATTCTCTATAAAGAAAAGAAATCTTTACTGCCTAAATTCCCCTATCGAGCGTGGCCCATTCGTGCTATTTCCTTTTGCGGAAGGCACTCGCTTTGGATTTACCTTGGACACCAGCCCATTTTGTACGGTATTATGATGTTATTTGCATAGTCTGGCAAAAATGCGCAAGTTCTTCTAAAACCTTTGTACTGTTTTGAATGCCTGCCCGGAGCAACAACGTTTCCGGGCTATTTTGGTCGTAAAATTCCACCAAAACGGGTCCTTGGAAGAACTTCACAAAAGCTTTTGCCTTAGGAAGCGCCACCCGCGGAATTTCAAAACGGGGATATTTGGTTTTTGCACCTTTGGTATCATTGTAGGCAAAGAACGCTTCAATGGGTTGAATCTCATCCGGAAGAATTTTGGGACTGTCGTCTTCGCGCAAACTAAGCCGGCCCCGCACCACTACGATGCTTTCCGGCTGGAGCGCCTGAGAAACGCGGGTAAACACCTTCGGAAATACCAACAGTTCAAAGGATCCATATAAATCTTCCACGGTAACAAAGGCCATCATGGTGTTATTTTTCGTCGTTTTGCGCTTCACCTGGGTTACGACACCGGCGATCGTCACGTCCATATTATCCCGAATATCTTCTGAAAGATGGGCGCTGCCGCCTTCCGTTTCCGTCATCAGATCTGAAGAACGAAGGTTACATACACCTTGGAGTTTTTCCCGATACCCCTCTAAAGGATGTCCGGACAAATAAATCCCCAACACTTCCTTCTCCATAGAAAGGAGCGCAGCCTTCTCGTATTCCGGTTTTTCCGGAACTTCGGCTTCCGGCAAGGAATCCTCCGTATCCTCCAGCATTTCAAACAAAGACATCTGCCCCCGGGCCCGATTGCGGCTGGCATGAGACACACTGTCTAAAATTTCTTCATAGGATTCCATCAAGGCTCGGCGGGTATAGCCCATAGAAGCAAACGTGCCGGCTTTAATGAAGCTTTCCACACAGCGCTTATTGACTTCCGTTTCCTGAATACGCTCGCAGAAATCCCAGAAGGACTTGTACCGGCCCCCTGTCTTTCGCTGTGCAACAAGAGCTTCTACGGCCTTCACGCCTACGTTCTTAAGGGCGCCTAAGGCAAACACAATTTTGCCCTCCCGCACACAGAATTTGGCTTCACTTTCGTTAATATCCGGGGGCACGATTTCAATGCCCATCTGGTGACACTCCTGAATATACACGGCAATCTTCTCCGGGGTACCCATAAAGCTGTTCATGGTGGCCGCCATAAATTCAACGGGATAATAGGTTTTGAGCCATGCGGTTTCATAGCCGACCACCGCGTAGCAAGCCGCATGGGCTTTATTAAAGGCGTAACTGGCAAAGTCGGTCATTTGGTCAAAAATGCCGTTGGCAACGTCTTCCGAAACGCCGTTCTTCTTGGCGCCTTCAATGAAATTCACCCGTTCTTTTGCCATGACGTCGTGCTTCTTCTTGGCCATCGCCCGGCGCACCAAATCAGACTGTCCCATGGTGTACCCTGCCAAGTCACGTACAATCTGCATAACTTGTTCCTGGTATACCATACAGCCATAGGTAACGTTCAAAATCGGCTCCAAAATCGGATGGGCGTAAGAAACAGAGGCCGGATTCTTTTTATTGGCAATATACTTCGGAATCTGGTCCATAGGTCCGGGTCGGTACAAAGCAATGCCTGCGATAATATCCTCCAGGTTATCCGGTCCCAATTCCATCATAAACCGGGTCATACCGGGACTTTCCAACTGGAAAATACCGGAAGTCTTACCGTCGCAAATGGTCTTAAAGACTTTAGGATCATTCATCACCATATTGTCAAAATCCACGTGAACACCGTGAATTTTTTCCACCATAGCCACCGTATCTTGAATTACCGTCAGGGTGCGAAGACCCAGGAAATCCACCTTCAAAAGACCGATTTTCTCCAAAGTGGTCATGGGAAATTGGGTTGCCACGGAATCCCCGTTCTTATGCACCGGCACGTAGTCTGTAACAGGATCGCGGGTGAGTACAACGCCGGCTGCGTGGGTAGAACAATTTCGGGGCATCCCCTCCAATTGCATAGCGGTATCCAATAAATCTTTCACCGTAGCGTCGCTTTCATAGCGTGTACGCAGTTCCGGATTCACTTCCAAAGCGCCTTGAATCGTGGAGGCTTTCCCCGGCGCCATGGGAATCATCTTCGCAAGTTCATCCACCTGTCCGTACGGAATATCCAGCACACGACCCACGTCTCGAACGGAACCGCGAGCGGCCATAGTACCAAAGGTTACAATTTGCGCCACCCGGTCTTCTCCGTATTTGCGAATCACGTAGTCGATAACTTCTTTCCGCCGTTCATCGCTGAAATCCACGTCAAAGTCCGGCATACTGATCCGTTCCGGATTGAGGAACCGCTCAAAGGCCAAATTATATTTCAAAGAATCGATATTGGTAATCTTCAGGCAATAAGCAACCAAAGACCCTGCACCGGAACCACGTCCCGGGCCTACCGTAATGCCGTTATCTTTAGCAAATTTAATAAAGTCCCAAACAATTAAATAGTACTTGGCATATCCCATGCCGCTGATAACGGAAAGTTCGTACTCCAGCCGCTCTGTTACTTCCGGAGGAAGGGTTTCGCCGTAGCGCACAGTCGCTCCGTCAAAGCATAATTTTCGCAAATAACTTTCAGCGTCGTAGCCCTCCGGAATACCGAAGTCCGGCAACACCGCACGACCGAATTCCAGTTCTACGTTACAGGCATCTGCAATTTTCACCGTGTTGGCAGTGGCTTCCGGGCAGGCGGCAAAGGTGCGGGCCATATCATCGGGATCCCGTAAAAAGACGGTGTCCGTATTGAATTTCAAACGATCGGTGTCCGCATACTTCTTGCCGGTTTGCACACACACCAAAATATCTTGAGACCGTGCGTCTTCCGGGCGTACAAAGTGTACGTCATTGGTGGCAACCAAGGGAATGCCCGTTTCTTTAGACATACGAATCAAGGCTTGGTTCACCAGAATCTGTTCTTCCAGACCATTATCTTGAATTTCCAAATAAAAGTTATCCGGACCGAAGATCGCATTAAATTCGTTTGCAAGGGTCTTCGCGCCCTCATAATCCCCGTTTAGGATTTTTTGAGGAATATCTCCACCCAGACAAGCTGAACAGCAAATAAGACCCTTTGCGTAGTTTCTGAGCAATTCCATATCCACACGGGGTTTATAATAGTAGCCGTCGGTGAACGCCGCCGATACAATCTTGATCAAATTGTGATAGCCTTGATTGTCTTTGGCTAAGAGCAATAAATGCCCGTAGTCGTTGTCCATCCCCGGCACTTTGTCAAAGCGGGAACGCTTTGCCGTGTAGACTTCACAGCCCAAAATCGGCTTAATGCCCTCTTTCTTGCAGGCTTCATAGAAATCAATAACGCCGTACATTACACCGTGGTCTGTTACCGCAAGTGCAGTCATTCCCAGCTCTTTTGCGCGGGAAACTAATGCCGGAATGCGACAAGCGCCGTCCAACAAACTGTATTCCGTATGCACGTGAAGGTGTACGAAGTCTGCCACGAACCTATGCTCCCTATCTTAGTCCAAGAATGCGTTTAATTTCTCCATCACCATTTCCCGAACTTTTGCTACGTTCTGTTGTGCTTGCATGCGGTCCTCTCCGCCGGCGCCAAAGTATACTTTTACTTTCGGCTCCGTTCCGGAAGGTCTTAAACAGAACCAGAAATCCGGGTAAGTGTAATATAATACGTCAGATTTCGGCAACTGAATCGTGCCTTCCTCCGTAACGTTACCGGCGGCATCAAAATGCAGCACGGAAGACGTCTTATAATCTTTGTAAACAGAAGGACAGGTATCCAGTACTTTTCCACTGCAAGCCCTTAAATCCGCCATCAACTTAGCCATTTTGGCAAGTCCTGCCTCTCCGGACAAGGTCAGGGAGATTTGGGTTTCTGCCTGGGCGCCAAATTGTGCGTAAATTTCATTCAGTGCTTGGAACAAAGTCTTTCCCTGCTTCTTGTAAAATGCCGCAGTCTCTGCCAAAAGCATACAAGATGCCACCGCGTCTTTATCTCTTGCATAGCTGCCTGCCAAATAGCCGTAGCTTTCTTCAAAACCGAATATAAAGTTCTGGTTTCCCTGTTCTTCCCGAAGCATAATCTGCTCTCCGATAAACTTAAAGCCGGTAAGTACGTCTACGTATTCAACACCGTAGGCTTTGCAGATTTTCTCCGACAAGCGCGTAGACACAATGGTGGAAACCGCGAAGGGATTCTCCGGCATTTTACCGGAAGCCCGCTTAGAAAGAAGCAGAATGCCCAGTTGATTTCCGTTGAGCATCTCATACTCCCCTTGCTCGTTTAAAGCATACGCACCGGTTCTGTCGGAATCCGGGTCTGTTGCCAAGATCAAATCTGCACCATTCTGTTTGGCCAGATCCAAAGCAATATGGTACGCACCGGGATCTTCCGGATTGGGAACTTTCACCGTGGGGAAATCGCCGTTGGGCGCCATTTGTTCTTCTACTAAGGTTACGTTGGTTAACCCCAAGCGAGAAAGAGCCTCCGGCACAAACTTTGCGCCTGCACCGTGAAGGGGTGTATAAACAATCTTTAAATCGCTTTCCACAGGTGCTTCCCCGGCAAGATTCATAATGGTCTGCAAGTAAGCTTCCCGAACGGAGCGCTTAACAATGCTGATTTTCTTAATGTTCAGCAAGAAGTTGTAATTAAACTTAGGTACACTGCGGTAATCTTCAATGGAAGCGACAATTTTGGAAACACCGGCACTGTCTTCCAAAGACAGTTGGGCGCCGTCTGCACCGTATACCTTGTAACCGTTGTATTCTTTAGGATTATGGCTGGCGGTAATCATAACACCGGCTTCCGTCTTTAAGTGACGCACACTGAAAGAGAGCAAAGGCACGGGGCAAATTTCCCCGTGAATATAGGTACGAATCCCGAATCCCGCGTAAACGGCAGCCGCTTCTTTGGCATAAAGTTCCGAGTTATTCCGGCTGTCATATCCAATGACAATACCCCGCTTCATAGCGTCTTCGCCTTTGGAGACGATGTGCTTGGCAATGGCATAAGAAAGGCGTCTTACCACGTACGCGTTCATCCGGTTGGTACCGGCGCCCATAACGCCCCGAATCCCGGCAGTGCCGAAATCCAATTCTTTGTAAAAACGATCCCGAATATCTCCCGGTGTATCCTTTACCGCCAGTAATTCCTCCCAAGTGTCCGCAAAATAAACGTCACTTGTCCAAGTTTGATACAAACCCTCAACGTTTCTTTCCGTATTCTCCATGTAGAATAACGCCTCCTTTATGCTTATTCTATGCAAACAAAAGTCTTCTTTATGCTTTGTGATCTTGTTTCCGAATTTCGCCCCGCTTGATCTTACCGCTGGTGGTCTTGGGCAGTTCCTCCACAAATTCCAGAATTCTGGGATATTTGTAAGGCGCCGTAACTCGCTTTACGTGATTTTGGAGTTCTTTGCGCAGTTCGTCGGTAGGTTCATAGCCTTTGTTCTTCACCAGTACTACCGTAGCCTTTACCACCTGTCCGCGAACGGGATCCGGTGCTGCCGTAATGGCACATTCCAGGACTGCCGGGTGGGTCATCAAGGCGGACTCCACTTCAAAAGGTCCGATTCTATAGCCGGAACACTTAATAACGTCATCCACACGACCGATAAACCAAATGTGGCCATCTTCATCTTTCCACGCATTGTCCCCGGTATGGAAGTCGCCGCCTGCCCACAATTTCTCATTGGCAGCGTCATCTAAGTAGTAACCCACCGTAAGACCTACGGGATGGGTCTTGGCAGCGCCGCGGATGACAATCTCCCCTTCTTCGCCGATTTCGCATTCTTTTCCTTCGTCGTTGATGAGCTGAATGTCAAAAATGGGAGAGGGTTTTCCCGTGGAACCGGGTTTCGGCTCAATCCATTCAAAGTTTGCAAGGAGTACCGGCGTCTCCGTCTGACCAAATCCTTCGTAAAGTTTATGGCCAGTAAGTTGTTCCCACTGCTCAAATACAACCGGATTCAAAGGCTCCCCTGCCATGCAGCAATGATGAATGGAAGACAGATCGTATTTTGTCAAATCTTCTTTAATCATAAAACGGTACATAGTAGCCGGGGCACAGAACGTGGTAATCTTGTATTTTTCGATGACACGAAGCAACTTGTCCGAGTCAAACTTGTCCATATCGTAGCCTAAAATACCGCTGCCGGAAATCCACTGCCCGTAAATCTTGCCCCAAGAGAATTTCGCCCAACCGGAATCGGACACCGTCAAATGAAGACCGTTGTCTTCCACTTGCTGCCAGTACTTCGCCGTCAAGATATGGCCAAGCGGATAAGATTGGATATGCTGCACCATCTTGGGCATACCGGTGGTGCCGGAGGTAAAATACAAAATCATCGGATCCTTCGCCATCACGGAATCCGCTCCCGTAGGACGGGTAAATGCATCACTGTGGGCAAGGAAAGCGCTTCTGTAATCAATCCAACCCTCTCTGCCTGCGCCCGGTTCGTGCACCATGGCTTTGTACTTGAGGGTAGGACACTGATCCAAAGAATTCTCCACGTGGCTGATAATATTGTCATCGGGGGCAATAATAATCATTTTAACCCCGGCTGCGTTGATCCGGTAAATCAAGTCTTTCTCCGTAAGCTGGAAAGAAGCGGGAATCATTACAATCCCCATTTTGTGAAGGGCCGTTGCGGTCATCCAGTACTCATAGCGACGCTTCATAATCAGCATCACTTTGTCGCCTTTGCGAAGACCTAAAGACTTCAAATAATTGCAGATGCGGTTACTGTATGCCTTTACGTCATTAAAGGTAAAGATACGTTCTTCGCCGTGATCGTTACACCATACCAAGGCTTTCTTTCCCGGTTCGTGTTCCGCCCAACCGTCTACAATATCAAAACCGAAGTTAAAGTCATCGGGAACATTGATGGTAAAATTCTTCTTGAAATCTTCATAGGAATCAAAATCTACGCGAGGCAGATATTTATTCAGCATATAATTCTTCATTGATCCAGGGTCCTCCGATTACTGTAAAATTACGGTTAAAAACTTCGCCTGCTTGCCGCCTACGGCACATTGTGCGTGGGGCACGGTAGAATCAAAATAGAAACAGTCCCCTTCATTCAGCAGAAATTCTCTGGCACCAAATAAAATGCGCACTTGTCCTTCCAGCACAAAGTTAAATTCCTGTCCGGGGTGTTGCACCAATTCAGGGGGCGCAAATTCTGTTTCCGGACCTACGGTAACGACCATAGGCTCAATCTTACGGCCTACGAACTTGTACGCAATACTTTCAAAGTCATATCCCTTGAAACGGTCCACCATAATCCCCTCGCCCTTTCTGACGATCGAGCAGTTGGTAAGACGAGGCGCCGTACCCGTAAGTAATTCCGTAAGGTCGACTTTCATAATCTGCGCAATGGCGTAGAGCACGCTTACGGGAAAATCCTCCTTGGCTTCTTCATAATCCGTATAGGCATCCAAAGAAATCTGCAAAGACTCCGCCATTTCTTCTCGGGTGATATCACAAATCTCTCTTAATTCCCGAATGCGGGCTGCAATGCTTTTATTGACTTCATAACCGTTTTCCATACGCTGTCGCTCCTTACTGTAAAATATCGCAAAAATCAAAGGTGGCAAAATAATCTTTCGGCGTTTCAGCCCTGCGGATCATCTGCACGCTGCCGTCTTCTTTCAAAAGCAGTTCTGCACTCTTTAATTTGCCGTTGTAGTTGTATCCCATGGCGTAGCCGTGGGCACCGGTATCGTGAATCGCCAAGATATCGCCGATTTCAATTTCCGGCAGATTTCGGTCAATGGCAAATTTATCATTATTCTCGCAAAGACCGCCGGTAACGTCATACGTGTGATTGCAAGGGGCTTCTTCCTTCCCCAGCACCGTAATATGGTGATAAGCTCCATACATAGCAGGACGCATTAAATCCACGGCGCAGGCATCTACACCGATATAATCTTTGCAGGTCTTCTTCTCATGAATCACTTTGGTCACCAAAATGCCGTGAGAACCGGTCATATACCGTCCCAACTCCGTCTTAATGCCCAATTTCTTCACAGGAGAAGGCACGATAATGCGGTCGTACGCTTCCTTTACCTTGGCACCAATATATTCCAAATCCTGAGGCTTGTCCTCCGGCTTGTAAGGAATGCCGATACCGCCGGAAAGATTCACAAATTCAAACGTTGCCCCGGTTTCTTGGTGGAGGGTTACAATCAATTCAAACAAAATCGCCGCTAAAGAGGGATAATAATCCGGATTCAACATATTGCTGGCAAGGAATGCGTGAATACCAAAACGCTTCGCCCCCATCTTAGAAAGCTTCTTCACCGCTTCCCGAATTTGGGCTCCGGTCATACCGTATTTCGCATCTCCGGGATTGCCCATAATGCTTCCGTTAATACGAAAATCTCCACCGGGATTGTAACGCAGGCAAATCAGCTCCGGAATGCCGCCGTTTTGGGCAAGAAAATCAATATGGGAGAAATCATCCAGGTTAATAATACTCTCTAATTTACGGGCATATTGGAAATCTTGGGCAGGGGTTACGTTAGACGAGAACATAATGTCTTCTCCATGAAAGCCCAGCTTCTCCGCAATCATCAATTCAGTGTAGGAAGAACAGTCTACGCCGCAGCCTTCTGCCTGCATAATCTTGAGCAAAAACGGGTTGGGGCACGCTTTCACCGCAAAGTATTCCTGAAAATCCTCATTCCAAGAAAACGCTGCTTTCAAACGGCGCACGCCCTCCCGAATGCCTTTCTCATCGTACAAATGAAAAGGCGTAGGATACGTCTTACAAATTTCCTTTATCTTCTCCCCATCGGTAAATAAACGTTTCATGCTTCCGAGTCCTCCATAATTACCTCGTCTATGGCCGCCCAGAGACGGTCAATTCCGGTCTTCTTCTCCGAAGATACCGGATATATCATTGTATCACTGTTTGCTATATTTAGGCAAGCCCTGATCTCTTTCAAACGGCCGGCAACCTGCATCTTGGACAGCTTGTCCGCCTTGGTTGCCACGACGGCATATTGCAGCCCGGACGCCTGAATCCAGCGGTACATATTCTTGTCGTCTTCCGTAGGATTGTGGCGAATATCCAACAACAAAATGACCATATATAACTGTGGACGAACGTTCAGATACTTATCAATAACCCCTGCCCACAAAGATTTTTGATCCTTCGACACGCTGGCATACCCGTAACCGGGCAGATCCACAAAGTGAATTTCATCGTCCAAATTGTAGAAGTTAATCTGCCGCGTCATACCTTGCGTGCTTCCGCTGTAGGCAAGACGTTTTCGTCCCACCAGGGCATTAATCAAAGAAGATTTACCTACGTTGGACCGACCTGCAAAGGCAATTTCCAACAGTTCCGAGTCCGGATACTGAGCAGGGCAAACGGCAGAAATAACAAATTTAGGATTCTTAACAACCATTTTACCCCTCCTCCAAAATCTTCTTTAAGAACGAACGCCGATGAATGGGCGTTAATCCATAGGTACGAATGGCATCATAATGGGACTTGGTGCCATAGCCTTTGTGCTGATCGAAACCGTATTCCGGATACACCTTAGCATATTCCAACATCATTCTGTCTCGGGTGACTTTTGCGAGAATGGACGCCGATGCAATGGTTACTGACAAAGCATCCCCATGGGTAATGGGCATTTGGGGATACGGAAAGTCCGGAAGCCGCACGTGGTCGATCAATACCATTTCCGGTTTGAGGGAAATTTTGCTGCAGGCTTCCTCCACCGCCCGCTTCATGGCGATATGGGTGGCCTGTAAAATGTTGACTTCATCAATCAACCGGCTGTCCGCAAGACCTACACCCCACGAAAGCGCTTTGCTGATGATAGCTTCATACAGCGCTTCTCTTTTCTTCTCAGAAATCTTCTTGGAGTCATCGGCTTCCGGAAAAGGTCCGTCACTTTTAAAAATAACGCATCCGGCTGCCACGGGTCCTGCCAAAGGGCCTCTTCCCGCTTCATCTACACCTGCGATGATACAAATACCTTGTTCTTTCAATTGGCGCTCATACTGTTGTAATTCATAGAATCGTTCCGGTTTCATGGGGTACCTCCCATTTCTAACACAGAAGGGTCATCCAAGGAAATGCGGCCGATCTTACCGCCGCGAAAATCGTCTAAGATCATAGAACAAATACGGTCTTCGTCGATTATGCCGCCTTTTTGCAGGCACCCGCGTTTCTTGGCGCAAGCATAGAGCAATCGAATCCCCAACGTTCTTCTGCGGAAGGCACCTTCCGACTCATATTCTTGGCGCACGTAAGTTTCGTCCGTTTCTTGCAGCAAAGCCGGTTCGTCAATTTTGTATTTTTCCTGAAGCAGGCCCGGATAACGGTCCACCAAATACAGCAGTAAAAAGGCTGTAATATCCGTTCGATCCAACACGTCGTCTTTAATGGCGCCGGTAGCAGCCAAACAAAAAGCCGCACGTTGATCCTCAAATTTCGGCCACAGTAAGCCGGGAGTATCCAAAAGAGAAATTTGATCATTCATACGAATCCACTGTTTTCCCCGTGTTACACCGGGTTTGTCCCCTGTAACAGCCACGTTCTTCCCTGCTACTTTATTGATAAAAGAGGACTTGCCTACGTTAGGAATACCCACAACCATGGTCTTCACCGTGTACGTCCGCATACCTTTATCCAGCTTTCGCTGAATCTTCTCTGCCATGACATTTAAAATTGCCTGCTGTACTTCCCGCACGCCGGCACCTTTCTGGCAATCGGTGTAAACCAGCGGAATGCCTTGATCGGCAAAATATTGCTTCCAGAATTTGCACTGCTTCTCATCGGCTAAATCACGCTTGTTGGCAACAACCACACGAGGCTTTTGGCTCAGCAATCGGTCGATTTCCGGATTGCGACTGGAAAAAGGAATCCGCGCATCAATCAACTCCACAACACAGTCCACCAAACCTAAATTTTCCGAAAGCAGGCGGCGTGCTTTGGCCATGTGGCCCGGAAACCATTGAATATTACTTTCACGAACACATACGTCTTGCTCCGTCTGCGCACCTTGATCCCTATTCACGGTTTGCCACCTCCTGCTCAAAAATATCAATGGGTCTGTAATCCAAAATCTGATTACCTTCGTACAAAAACGTTTTCAACGCAGGCATCGTCAAAATCTCCGGCACGTAATGAAGCCGGTTTAGTTGAACGTTCAGCGTTTCAAGCGTCTTGTGATTCTCAAAAGCCTTTAAATCCAGCAAATTGTTGTGTTCTGCAATCAACGTGGTCAGCGCCGTACAACCGGCCAGGGGATCTAAAGTCATTAAATAATTCTGTGTAACGTCTACGTACTCTAATTGGGTCAGCGTTTCAACGCCCTCTAAAGTAGTAATCACGTTGTTGGCAGCGATCAACGTATGTAAATTAGGCATATTCGCCACACAGGAAACATCTGCAATGCCCTGCTCGTTCATGGTTTCGCTGTTAATGTGATAATTAGACGCCACGTTCAAAGACTCCAATCCAATGCACGTAGAAAGCGGAGAAATATCCTTTAAACGGTTATTCTGCACGTCCAAAACCTTCAAACAGGCAAGGCCTGTAAGCGGGGATAAATCCGTAATCATATTGCCGGAGGCATTTAGTTCTTCTAACAGCACCAGGCTTTTAAGCGGCGTTAAATCCAAGCCCTTTTCCCGATCCCCACTCAAAAGCGTAAAATTTTTCGAAATATCCAATTTCTTTAATTTAGTCAGGCTGCCCAAAGGTGTCAAATCCGTAATACGATTCCCCTTCAGATCTAATTCTTCTAAATTGGTAAAATATATAATTTCACGAATGTCCGCAATTCCGCACACCCGGGCACTAAAGCTCTTTAGTTGCTGGACGTCTGCAACTAAAATGCTCTCAAAGTCCTTCTTTCCCAGTGCCTCCGTAACCGCGTTTCTGAAATTGATATCCTTAAAAAGAATTTCTTTGTTCTCCGAAACCGTAGGCGTAGGTGTGGAAGCGCCCACTGAATGATCCGGCATAGCCGTGTTCACCGGAAACGTTTCATAGGGCACCACCGCCGGATTTTGAACGCTGCATGCAGTTGCAAACATGCTGAGCAACATGCACGCAGTAACGAGCAAAACGCGACATCTTACTTTTACACCTTTAGAAAGCCTTCTTGTCTTTCCCATAACGACTCCTTACAATACAACGGGAACTGCAGAAATTCTGCCAAAAGATCCAATTTCAGTGGTATTCACCTTATTCCACGCATATAACTGCTCACCGGAAGTATATAGCACCACACTCATTTTTTCATCAAAGAACACCTGCTGTCCTACGTCTCCGGAAATACGCGTCATCTCTGTTCCCTGAACGTAATCCAAAGAAATACGGTTATTGCCGTACGTACGTAGCAAGAAATACCGATCATCCCGAAGTCCGTACAACTGGACTTCTTGCTTCCAATCGTATTGACGAATGGAATTATCGCTGTGTACCAAATACATTTGTTCTCCGTCTTTCGACTCAAATCCCACAAAAGGTTTGTTTGGATATTGGTAAATAAGACCGGTATTGGACGATACTTTCACCGACTTACGATTCACGTCGTAAATATTGTAACGGTGCAGCGTACCGTCAAACAACTGATAGTACAAATAATCCGATTGACTGTCAAAAAAGAATTTCGTATCCGGTCGGCAGGAGAGCTGCGCGTCTGCACGCCCACCTTCCACGCTTTGGTATACTTTAACAGAACCATCATTTTGGGTCACAGTAAACAAAATCATATCCCGTTCTTCAGAATAGTACAAAATTTGCTTAATGTCTTTTGCAATCTCTCGTATCTTGCTTCCGTTAAAGTATACAAGTTTGCTTTGATTGTCCTGTCCGCCTATTACAATATAGCGGTCTGTCGTATGTTTACTATACGTAACGTACTGTGTAGAACCGCTGACCAGGGACGCTTGAACCGTATTGGTAACAGCGGTTCCGCCATCGATTCGCGTCAGGATTTTCCCCTGCTCACTCATAATACAAAACTCGTTTCCCTGGTAAAAACAAATTCGATTTCCGGATTGGTTAAAGGAGAAAAGTTTGTCTCCATTGATCCGCACATCGTAGCGTTTCACACTTCCGTCTGCATTCGCCAAACACAACCGTGCACTTCCGTCTTCTTTCTTGTAATCTTCCAAGAACAGAAGTCTGCTTCCGTTGCAAACGTAATACTGCTCCGGCAGAATGTCTTGTTTTTCCGAAAGTACACCGGAGGCCGTTCCGTTGTAATACTTTAAGTTCCCATTCCGATCTGCATAATAGATCACTTTTCGCTGATCTGTCAAAATAAAGTCGCGAACTTCTTGCAAGATTTCCATACGGGTATTGGCCTTAACATCATAGCGGTACAAGATACCGTTTCTGGTATAATACACGTGATTCTGTGCAGCATCACATACACTCTGTGATACAGAATCGTCAATTTCACGTACGTCTAAATCACTGTCAGGAATTACGTAAAGCATACCCTCTTCATTTTGGAAAACAAAGGGGAACATTTCATGCCGTCCTACGCCGCCATTTTTACGACCGCCAATGCGCACAAATCGTCCGGGCAGTAACGCCAAAATTGCAACTACAATCGCCGCCACAAGCACAACAGAAACGAAGAAAATAACGTTTCCCCGTCGGTCTCTGGCAACGTAGCCTTTGCGTCTTTCTATGGGTGTGTTCATCTTCTCCATACCATTCACTCCCCTTTTCTGTCCGGTTTGTAGTCTGCATCCAAGGCAGAAAGATCGTAAGGCGTTGCCTGGTATACATAGTAATTCAACCAATTGGCGTACAGTAAGTATGCGTGACTGCGCCACTGATGATAGGGTTTCTCTTTTGGATTATCTCCGGGAAAATAATTCTCCGGAACCGCAATTTCCAGCCCCTTCTTTACGTCTCTTTCATACTCAGTTTTCAGCGTTTCACGATCGTATTCCAAATGTCCGGTAATAAAGATTTGTCTTCTGTCGTGAGACGCACAAATGCAAAGACCGGCTTGATCGGAAGCAGCCAATACGTCTAATTCCGGCATCTTCATAACCCGCTTCAAATCATTTCCGGTATAACGGGAATGGGGTACGTAGAAAATATCGTCAAAGCCCCGAAGCAAACGGGCTCTCTTATTGAGCACTCGGTGGGGATAGACACCGAACAATTTCTTGCCCAAATCCACTTTGGGCACACCGTAGTGATAATACATCCCCGCTTGCGCACCCCAACAAATATGGAGTGTGGTCGTTACGTTTTCTTTCGACCACTTCATCAGTCTGCAAAGTTCATCCCAATATTTCACTTCTTCAAAAGGCATATTTTCAACAGGCGCCCCTGTGATAATCAAGCCGTCAAACTTTCGATCTTTAATATCATCAAAGGTCCGGTAAAACGTATTCAAATGACTGATCGGCGTATTCTTCGACGTATACGAAGCCGGGTGCAGAAGCGTCACCTCCACCTGCAAAGGTGTATTACTCAAAAGACGTAACAGTTGTGTTTCCGTTACAATCTTGGTAGGCATTAAATTCATAATCGCAATCTGCAGTGGACGAATATCCTGAGAAAACGCCATTTCTTCGTTCATCACGAATACGTGCTCATTTCTGAGCACTTCCATAGCGGGCAAATGATCGGGAATCTTAATTGGCATGTTCATCACTCCTGTGTAATTGCATATACAGATTTATTGTACACTTTTTGTCCTAAAAAAGCAATTGCACGCATAAATTTATTCTATGCTTGTATGGATTTTTTCTTTTATCTTTGTAATCGGGTTTGTATTATGTGCTTCTTCTGCGATCCCCGAAACGGCAGAAGCACTAAAAACCTTTCTGTTTATCGTGCTCCCTTCCGTATTTCCGTTATGTGTACTTTCAGACTGGCTCGTGCGAACCGGTGCATTTCGTTTGACCGGTCGATTATTTGCCCCGCTAATGAAACCATTATTTGGTGTCTCCGGGACAGGCGCGTTGAGTATAATGACCGGACTCATCGGAAGCTATCCCACGGCAGCCAAGACAACGGCCCAATTATATAAAAACGGAGAAATAACGTACGAAGAAGCATTGAAGCTAAGTGCTTTTACGAATAACGCCGGTCCATTGTTTATCATTGGTGTTTTGGGGACAAATATGCTGCGTTCTACCACGTTAGGCGTTATTTTATGGTGTATACACGTTACAGCGTCCCTCTTAACCGGTATTTTGATGGGCAAATTTTATAGAAATCGTCATACGTCGCTGAATCGAAAGCCAATTCCCTTAGTAGAAGTTAAAAAACAAAATCCTTTTCTATTGCTTTCTTCATCCATTGCGTCGGCTATGGAAACTATGATTCCTGTTTGCGGAACCGTTCTTTTTTTTGCTTCTCTTTGCGCAATGATTGAAGCCATTCAAATGAAAGAGCTTCAGTCAGTCGGTAATTTACTTTCAATGTTTTTGGAAATGACAACCGGCTGTCAAACGGTGGATAAACTTTCACTGACTTCCCTGTCTGAGGCTTCCGCTTTGCTCACACGCTGTTGTCTATTTTCCGGAGTCGTTTCATGGGGTGGTTGTTCCGTACATATGCAAACCATCTATATTTTCAGTCAAAACGGTCTCCCCTGTTCTCGGTATCTAATAGGAAAGATCTTCCACACAATAATAGCTGTGGGGCTGACCGGTCTTGTTATGTGGCTGTATATATAGAAAAAGGGACCAACGCATTCGCGCGGTCCCTTTTGTACAACTTACTGATCTAACAGATATTAGTCTTCAGCGAGAGAAGCCCATTTCTCATTTGCAGTCTTCTCAATAACACCCATCTTAACAGACAAGTCAGCACCTTCTGCAACAGCTACCAAAGAAGATTTCAGGTTCTTCTCGATGATTTCTGCAACTTCAGGAGGAAGAATGCACTTAAACTGACCAATTACAGCGTACTCGTCAGCCATGTAGATGTTTGCATCCCAGTACTTCTTGCTCCAGTCATCTTCAGCATGTCTCCAGAAATCAGCATCCTTCAAGGAAGCCAATACAGGAACGGAACCACCGTCTTGACCGTTGAATGCTGTCTGACCGTCTTGTGTGTAGAAGAACAGTGCAAAAGCAGCAGCAGCGTTCGCATTACGTGTACCATTGTATACGCCTACACCGGAGGAACCGCAACCAAACATAGGATTGTTTGCAAGAGGCAAGTGAATCATATCCCACTTGATTTCTTTATCGTCATACTCTAAACCGTAAGTATCAACCTGAATATATACGTGTTGTCTGAATACAGGATCCTTCTCCTCAAACAAAGTATTCGGACCAAGGTTCAAGTTAATCGTACCGTTGTTGTACTCATCAAAAAGTTGTTCGATTGCATCCAACATACCATCAGACGTAAAGTCTACCGTACGGTTAGCTGTGTTGTACCAGTTCTTTACACGACCATTCTCATCAGTCTTACCAACTGCGTTCAAAAGCGGAATAAATACCGGTCCGTATGCCAAATCAACGTAAGCACCATACTGCGTATCATTGGTAAGTTTCTGACATACTTCAATGAACGTATCCCAAGTCCAACCGGGAGCAACGTCCTCAGTCAATCCGGCTTCAAAAAGCGCGTCTTGGTTGTAAGTCATGATCATCTGGTTGAAGTCACGCGCTACGTAGTAGTACTTACCATCGATCATACCTGCAGCATAGATACCGGAGTAAATATCATCCGTATCAATCTTAAATGCCTGCATGTAGTGATCCAAAGGCATCAATGCATCCTGTGTCTTTGCATAGTTGTAAGCTTCAGCTTCTGCAAAGTAGAATACGTCACCGATGCTGTTGGCGGAAATACGCTGATCTGCCTGCGTCGTCTTGTAGTCATAATCTCTTACAACTTTAGCATTGGGATACTTGGCAATAAATGCATCAATATATGCATTTGCTGCCATCTTCTTGTTCTCTGTGTTTGCTTCGTAAGAGAACTTGATGGTACCGGAAACCTCGGGAGCTACTTCAAGATTTTCGAGCTCACCGGATTGCTTCACACGACCACCGCAAGCAGCCAATCCACATACTGTCAAAATAGCAAGTAACAATGCTAATGACTTTGTGATTACTTTCTTCATTATAAAACCTCCATTAAAACAGATTTATAGATATATAATATCATATCAACCAAAATTGTCAACGGAATAAGAAGTGTTTTTGAACAATCGTTACAATTTGTTCGCACCCTATTCACAAAATATCTCGCAACTTACCATTTCGTATTTGCAAGGTCTTGAATGGTTTGCAAGTAAGCATCAACGTGCGTGCCGGCTCCGGCAGATGCACAATCCTTCAACGCTTTGCCCATAGCCGCATCAATTTCTTTAGCAGCATCCAAGGACATATATACGCTTAAATTTGCTGCGTAGTCATATTCGCTAAATAAGGAGAACACAGAGGTATTCTTGCCGGACACCGGATAGTCTCTCCAGAAACGTGCATGATTTACAGAAATGAGGGCAGGGACACGAACACCGGAAAGCCCCGATAAATGTGTTGCGGCTTCGTGAACCATAGCATAAAGTGCAAGTTGCGCACAAATTTCGTCTCGCATAGCTTGCGCATTTTCCTCTTCCTCTTGGGACAAATCCCGAACGCGGACAGCCAAGCCTAACGTCTTAACGCCGATTCTAACGTTCGTAGCACCGTCCTTTCCTTCAAAACGAGGCAGATGTGCAAACTCCCATTCAAAGCCTTCCTCCGCTAATTTCTTCTCCCATTTGGAAAGATCTGCATGAGAAAGAACGACCATACCATATTCAGAAAGTTCTTCCGGCGTAATTTGATCCGGCGTCTTCTCTGCAACGTAACCGGTGCGGATAAAGGAATCTACTAAATATTCCAAACCCTGTGCAACCTTTGCATCCGTAAGATTTAAAACCTTATCTTCAGGGGTTGCACCCTCCATTAAAATATCCATACCCTGGCTCATAGCAAAAGATCCCCAAATCGAGAAATCTGCGTAATCCATTGAAATCGGATTCTTGCAACCGATCTTCTTCAGCGCCTCTGCATAGGAAAGCAAATCATCCCAGGTCCATTTATCTTCCGGTACTGTAAGTCCCGCTTCCTGTAACAAGTCCAAATTGACCCAAACTGCTTTGTTTTCGTATTCCGTAGGAATCATATACATCTTATCTTGGTACAAAGCAGACTGGTATGCAGCGCCAAAGAAAAGTTCTTCGGGAACCAATTTTGAATAGCTTCCGGACGTATACTCAATCAATCCGTCTAAATAAGGCGTAATATCGAGAACGTATCCCTTCTCAACGTAAGTAGCCAAACGATCTGAATCCACCAGGAAAACGTCACCAATCGTTCCATCCTCTACACGCTGATCCAAAGTAGCAAAATATTCTTCATAAGAAATTGCACTGTCTTCAGAAATTTCAACCCCCGGATATTGTTGATTAAAATCACCGATAAAGTTAAATGCAGAAGCATCGTAACCCTCTGTTGAATAGGTTGAAAACTTAATGGAGCCGGCTAACTCATCCGGCTGCGGTACGGGCGTCCGTAAACCACCGTTCTCCGTGGAAGTAGCACTTTCACTGCTTCCCTGACAACCTACAGCCGTAATAGAAATTAACAAAGCAACAATTACAAGTAGAATTCTATAACTTTTACTTTTCATTTTGATGCTCACCTTTCATTATTCAATAACGCCCAGACGCTCAATACCGGCCGCCAGCTTCTTCTGTCCCAAGATGTACACGATCAACACGGGGAGCATTACCAACAAACAACCTGCAAACAACGTAGGCTCCATCATCGCCTTGGCAAAATCAGAAACTTCACCGGAGGAACCCATCATTTCAGCAAAGTAGTATTGAATATTCTCCAATTTCGGTTGAAGAGTCATCATAGTATTGGAATACATATACATGGGTGCTTCGCAATTGTCATTCCAGTGCCATACAAAGGAGAAGATAAATACGATGGCGGTAGCGGAACGAACCAACGGAAGCATAATTTGCATAAATACACGCAAGGGACCTGCACCGTCAATACGTGCTGCTTCATCCATTGCATTTGGAATACGTTGGAAGAAGTACATATAGATCAATGCAAACAAAGCACCACGCAGACCCAATCCAAACAAAGTAGGCAACATAACGGGAAGGAACGTATTAATCGAATTCATCGATGCCCACATTCCGTATGATGCAATAATGGTAGTTTGGGGCGGAATTAACAAAGCAAGAAGAACCGTTACGAAGATAAAGATCTTGCCCTTGAAGTTAAAACGTCCTAACGCATAACCGATAATCGCACAAGATACACATTGAAGAAGTGCACTTCCAAGAGATACGATTAAAGTATTCATAAAGGAAGATACAAACTGTGTACCGCCATCATGGGCAGCTTCGAAACCAAAATACGAAAGACCCTTAAACGCATCTACGTAGTTCTGCCAGTGAATAGCAGAAGGAATCCACTCGATAGAGGGGTCCATATAGTCCTTGTAAGACATCATGGACGTCGTAATAACGTAAATAAACGGAAGGATAAATAAGTAAGCCAACTCGATCAATACGTAGTACAAGAATATTCTTCCAATAACAAACGTAATCTTCTTCTTGGCACGATATCCCAAATTACGGTACCGGTCAATAAGTTCATGAATCTTTCCGGATATCTTACTGAAAATCTTCATCGTAACCACCTCCGTGTCAACAATACAAAGATCAGAATAACAAGTAAAGTGGCCAACATGTACATCCAGCTAAGTGCAGAAGCCATACCGTACTTGGTACCGGCACTGGTCATTTCCTCCAAAATACCCATTACAGGATTGGATACGTCTACAAAAGAGTCCACCAACGCATAAATCGCATTCAGAATTACAAAGGGAGAAATATACGGAAGGGTTACGTGCCAGAAACTTTCCCAAGCAGTTGCACCATCTAATTCCACTACTTCGTACAAAATAATCGGAACACTTTGAAGCGCTGCAAGGAAGATTAAAATTTCAACACTACTGGACCACATAATCGTACCGATCTGTGAAATAATCGATACGTCCATAATCTCACTTAAGAAACCCATTCCTCCGGAAGAAAGCATACCGGAGAATACGCTAATGGATCCAATGCTGTCACTAAACAAGTACGCCATAATAACACCGGCCAAAATTACAGGGATAAAGAAAATAACACGGAAAACCGTTCTTCCCGGAAAATCCTGTTTTAATAACACTGCGACGAAAAGTGCAAATGCTACAACAATGGGTACTTTATACAAAGACTGTAAAAAGGAATTGAAAACAACCTCGCCCACAGCAGGGTCTTTGATAACGTCAATATAGTTATCAAAACCTACAAAAGTACTTTCCCCGCCAAATCCGTACGGGTCCGTTAATTTTGTAATGAAGAAACTGGTTCTAACGGACAAGAAAAGAGGAATCAACATGAACCAGATAAAACCAACAATCCACGGAATGGAAAAAGTCCAGCCTTCAATTGTTCTCCGACGTTCAAAAGAACCGAATTTCAAAGTTGTCTTATGGGCTTGTTGCTTTTTGAGTTTAACTACTTGCTTTGCCAACTTCTACCCCTCCCTTAACCATTTACAACCAAATAATTCATAGACGGAACAACGGTACCGTCAGTAAGTGTATAGTCCGTATCGGTGTAGTTTACGTATACGCGTGCGCCACCGGAATACGTAGTACAGAAAACATCCTTATAAGCATCAACTTGCTCGTGATTTGTAATACGCTCGCAAGCAAAAGGTTGAATCGCCTCAGCCGCCATACGGTAAGCATCGATAATTTCATCCTTCAACAAGGAGTACTGTGCCTTAAACAGTTCCAAATAATTGGTATACTGCAATTCTTTCGTTTCTGCTTTTGTAACCTCATAAGAAAGGTTTGCACCGTATTCCACAGCCTTCAATAATGCGTATTGTGCGCTGTCTTGGTTGTTAATCGGCGCCGTATAATAGTTTACCAATCCATGATATACAATTTGCATAAAAGGAACGGACTCATCCAAAACAATATGAGAAGAACGATCCATCGGCATATCCATAACAGAGTCTGCGACAGCCGCTGCATAATCGTAACCGTAATATACAGAAACGCGATTAAAGGCATTCTTATACTGCTTCAACCAGTCTACGTACTTGTGGGCTGTTTGAATACGAAGCATTGCATTTTCTTCGTTGTAGTCCGTGTAAAGCATATCGCCTAACTGCTGCAACGTAACACCCTGGGTTTTGTAAGATTCCAGTCTGGAAATACTTCCCTTGAGCAGCTCATTGTTAAAATACTTCGGACTCATCCAGTATCCGGCATAATTGTATCGACCGGAAATCGATACAGATTCGTAATTGAGATAGAAGGAGTTCGGTAACTTAACAACGGAGTTCCGCAGCGTCGCACCGCTCCATCCATTGGGAGAGCCGTAGATCGTCAACAAATTGTTGTCCAAAGAAATCTGAATTCCCTTGTCTGCCGCCCATTTATTCAACTTAATCAAACCGCTCTTACCACCAAAATCACTTTCAACTTTATTCTTCGTGGTGGAATTCCAATAATAACCATCCGACGTCCATCCGCGCAGCGTCAACGCCAAATCTTTCAAACCGGCTTTCTCTAAATCCTCGTAAATTTCACGAACGTCCTCAAAAGTCGTCATCACTTTAAGCTCATCCAGCACACCACCGGAAACGGTCTCAGCACCCATCATGAAGCGAAGATCAATAACAGAAGCCGCTTCTTCTAAAGCTTTCTTGTCAACACCCCAAACGGACGACCACTTGTTCAGCAGCAAAGTACGCGTCTTCTCTGCGACGTCAACGTACGTGAACGCCGTTTCTTTTTTGCTCTCCGAAGCATCAAATTCCGGTTCAGCATCGAAATACATACTTTGCTCAACATCACCAATTTGCATATCCGCAATAACCATATCATAGTTAGAACCGGACTTCGAAATTTGGAGTTTGTAGAAATAGCGATAATTGTACTGATAATAAATCGAGTAGAACGGTAAATTACGAACGCCGGGGTTCGCAATCTTCAGCGATGCACCAACGTCACCTTGATCAATAAAGGAGGTGATCATATATTCTTCATCAACCATACCGTAAGCACCTACAGAAAGGTTCTCGCCTGCAAAGTCAGGTTCAGTAACACGATCAAACGTCGGATCAATACCGTAAACACGCTTTGAATACTCGTTGTAGTTATTTACTCTGGCAACGTCAAAATAGGTTAATGCACCGGAACCGTCCGGGGATACGTAATAACCGGTATCACCATTTTTATGGGCACCCAAATACGGAAGTACTGCAAGAGATGTGAGCAAAGGTCTCTTATCATCTTCTTCCCACGCTTCCGTCTCACGCTCCACAATACCGTTTCGCGGAACTTTGTATTTCAAGCAATTTCCGTCTAACGTAATCTCAACGGTAAAACGGAGCGCCAGCTCACCCACTTCATAAACCAACTGAACGCCGTCTTTAATGAAATTTACAGTCTTGGTAACATCATTCATTTGATTGATACCTTTTGTAAATCCACCATCCATACCGGATTTTGTATATCCAATAAAGACAGGAGAAGTGATGATCATACCGGTGTCTTTCGCCGTATCATAAAGGGCAAGATTGGAAGCAATTGCCTCCCCTTTCTCATTCGTCAATCCTTCATGCGTAGGCTCCGGATAACTGCGGAATACCCGTCCGGTACTTAAATCCACGATTAAGAACAGATCATCTTTGGGAGAGTACTCCAATCGAAGTTTGCCGTTGTCAGCGAATACCGTCATACCGGTATCTGAAAGCAAGCTACCTTTCAATCCTTTAGACGTATCCACTTTCTGAGGATCACTGGATACAAGGTACTCATCCGAGAACTCTAAATCGTCCGGGTTACCAAAAGCAACGCTTAAAGCAACAACCAGCAAAACGACAACCAAAAGAAGGGCCACACCCACTTTAACCAATTTCTTCCAAGATGGTTTCTCGTGAATTCTCTTTTGTTTGTTCTTCTTTGTTGCCTTCTCTTCTGTAACAACAGTATCGGCAACTTCTTTTTTGTTGTTTTCTGTATTTACATTAGACAAGATAACTCAACTCCTTACCAAATTGGAATATAAAGCTAAACATTTGATCAGCCAAACCATATACAATCATAAACAGCAGTACTACGGCAAGAACACCTACCGCCGTCATAAAGAACACGACAACAGCTTTAACCGGGTGGAAACCGTGTACGGATTTAATACACAGGAATACCAAAAGACCAACCCAAATATAAATGATTGTGAATACCAAATTATACAAAGACTGTTCATCCAGTGTCAAAGCGTGAGTCAAAATAGACATCGGCAGAATCAAAAACAGCAGCGGCGTATGGCAATAAGCACCGCCAATCAAAACGTCTCTAAATCGGCCTTCGCCGTACATAATGGTCGTTACACCGTAGTTCACGATGGAAATCACAACCCAAGGTAATACAGCAATGCCAATGGTAACCCACGAATTGATAAACTCTAAAGGCTGACCGCCGCGGTAAATAAAGCTTACGCAGTATTCCGCCACAACAGAGAAAATGGTGTATACAACCATAATAATAAATGCGTCTGCATAGGAACCTTTATTCTCATAACGAATTTCTTCGAAAGTATCCACAGGATGGCGAATAACACCGCCAAGTCGACCAAAGAATTGACGAATCGGTGTAAAGAAATTCTCTTTAGGCGGTAAATTGCCTCTCTTCTTTTTTCTCTTACGTGCAATCGTAAGCAGTACAATCCAAAGAATGAGTAGCAAAACAATCACAGATAAGATAATAGAGAAGTTCTCACGAAGAAACTCTGCACGAATTTCGATAAACGCTTCAGACGCGTTGGCCGCATCCATTGCATCGTAGAAATAATTGATTGCAGTATCGTAATCTTCCTCGCGCATGTGGATCATACCCATATTTTGCAATGCAAGGGTATAATAACTGTCCTTATCCAATACGGTCTGCCAGATCGGGAACGCCCTATCATAATCACCGTCTGCGTAGTGCGCATTGGCTTCATGAATTAAATCGGCAAATTCCGTAGTCTTAAATACGGTAATAGTGCCGGAGCTCTTGTTCAAGACGTAAATTCGACCCATACTGTCCACTTCAATACTGCAAGGCAAGGAAAGCTGACCGTATCCGCTACCGGTGGACGAAAAGGCGAACAAGTTCACACCGTTCTCGTCGTATTCATAAATACGACCGTAACGCTGATCCAAAATTAACATATTGTTGTAATTATCCACTGTAACGTCACAGAAAATCTGGCTTAAAGCGTTTCGGGTATTCAAAAGTGCCTGATCCGCAAAGTTGTAATCTGCATAAGTTACGTCCGTACCGCCGGCATTGATCTTACGAACCTGGGGCGGTGTAACCGTAGTCGTCGTTGCATAGATGTAAGTATCGTCCGCAAAAATGTTATTAAACGTGTAAGGAAGGGATACGATAGAGCCTTTTCGATCTTCACGGTTCCACAAAAGTCTTGCAATGGATTCCCACAAAGATAACGTGACTTTGTTCGTACCATAATACTGACGGAACGTACCATCACCGTCTAACATCAACACACCGTTGTAATCGGCTTCATTTACAACGTACAGATAACCGCGTTCATCTTTCGTTACTCTGTAAGGTGCATAACGGAATTCGGAAGACAACAAGTCGCTGGACGGCGTAGGATAGGAATACTTAAAGTTACCATACTTGGTGTATTCAACCAAACGACCGTTACCCTGGTCAGCAACGATAATGGAGCCGTCATCGTCTACGTAGATACCGGAAGGATCCTTTAACGCAGCCATATCCCCTTCTGCATAAGTAGAAGTGCCTTGGATGATGCGATCAACAGTATACAAACCATTCTCATCCGCAGGATTGATTACTACAACACGGTTATTGCCGGTATCCGTAATATAAATCTTATCGTCGGAACCAATAAACATATCCGTAGGCGTCTTCAAACGGCCTTCTTCCGTGGTTGGAAAGTCAATTACCGTCACAACTTCATAGGGTGCGGGAATTTTCATTGCAACGTTGCCGCTCAAATAATAGCTGGCGTAGGGTTCCTTTGCTTGAAAGGCAGTTCCTAACGAGAGCACAAAACTGAGCAACAATATTACCATAATCAGTTTACAGAATCTGGTCTTCATGAATGCGTCCTCCTATTTAATACCCGAGTGTGCCATGGTATCCATAACTCGGCTTTGCTGAATTACGAAAATGATAATACTCGGGAACGTCATAATCAATGCCGCTACACCGGCGACACCCTGACGGGCGACACCGCCACCAATGGTGGACATAAAGAAACCTAACGTACGAAGTTGTTCTTTGTAAATATAGGTTGTAGACGTTGCAGATTCATTCCAAATACCGCTAAATGTCAAGATAACGGCGGTTGCCTGCGCGTTCTTCAAAAGCGGAAGTGCAATTTCCGTATACAGCTTCCATTCGGAAGCACCGTCAATCTTGCCGGCTTCAAAAATTTCATTGGGTACCTGATCCATAAACTGTTTCATCAAGAACAGAACTGTAGGAGAAGCCAATCCCGGCAAAATATAAACTAAATACGTATTGTCAATATGTAAGGATGTAATAATCAAATAAAGCGGAATACCGGCTGCAGCAGACACAAACATCAAAGCCGTGGTAACCAACTTAAACAAGCCATTCTTGCCGGGAAACTTGTGCTTTGAAAGCGGATAACAAGCCATCGTTGTAATCCATACCAAACAGAAAATGTAAGCAACCGTAATCAATACCGTATTAAACAAGTAACGGGTAAAAGGTACTAAACTGTTGGCCGTTACCATAGTTAACTGTTTAAAGTTATCAAAGGTAGGGTTAGATACAAAGAACCGAGGCGGATACAAGAACAACTCCTCCGGTGGTTTAAATGCAGTACACACAAGGTACACCAACGGAAGAAGGAACACCAGTCCACCGATGGTCAAGAATACAAGGATCACTCGTCCGGCGTAGTCTTTTCTCTTCTTAGCTTTCTTTAAATAATCAACGTCAACTTGAAACATAACCGCACTCACTCCTTATCTGCCAAAATCTTGAAGGCAATACGTCCAAGACCGATAATCAGTAAAGAAAGTACTACTGCAATGGCAGAAGCATAACCTACCTCGAACCGCTGTCCGGAATAGTCACCTAAGTGCAACATAATCGTCAAACCGGCATCTTCCGGAGTAGGGTGACCTGCAAGGGTAGCACCTACAGAAAGTGCACTGGTAATCTGCAATACGGCAGCAAACAACATCTGCGGCATCGTTTGCGGGATGTCTACGTACAACAACCGTTGGAAACGAGAAGTAATACCATCTACCGCAGCAGCATCATAAAGCTCTCTGTCAACACCGCGGAACGCAGCAACGAAAGACAAGAAACCGGTACCTAAGCTGGACCACAAAGCTACGATAATACCTACCGGCATAATCCAATCAACGTCTGTCGTCCAAAGAATCGGTTCGGAAATCAAACCTAAATTCATCAACAAAGAGTTCAAGTAACCTGCACTATCGTTGGAGAACATTACGCTCCATACAACCGCCATAGCAACACTACTGGTAAGAGACGGTGCGTAGAACGCCAACGTATAAATCGGTCGAATCTTATCCGGAACCTGATTGATGAACCACGCAAGGAAATAAGACAGGATATAAGCAACCGGACCTACGATAATTGCGTAGTATAACGTGTTACTCAACGCTTTAAGGAACAAAGCATCGTCTACAAACAAGTAAACGTAGTTCGTCCAACCGTTAAACACCGGAGCTTCCAATACGTTCCAATAGAAGAAACTAAGCGCAGCAGATGCAATCAGCGGAAGCAATGAGAACGTGATAAACAGGATATAGAACGGTGCAATCAAACCGTAGGATATCTTGTGATTCCACATTTCATGCATTGTGTAGCCAAATCGCTTCTCTACGTTAAAGAAACGTTTCTTTGGTTGCGCCGGGGAATTATTTTTGTTCTTATCTTTTGCCATAACAAAATGTCTCCCTATCCTTTAATCAGTTTCCAGATTTGCTTTCGCGAAGGACGGATCCGCCCTTCTCAGCAATTCTGTACTCTTCTTGTTTACGAATCATTTCTTTGTTGATTTCTTTAATCGCATCTTCCAATGCAACACGTGCATTTACACCCTGCAACACGTGCTGGTTCAAAGCAGTGGTCAAATAACGGCTGGTATAGTAACCGCCCAATACGTTGGGAGATTCCTGAATCCAGGACCATTGCTCGTAAATTACGTCCAATTCCTCCAAGGTGTAAGGAAGGGTTGCAATTGCATTCTTGTTTGCGGGATTCCATCTGGAAGCCACGCCGAATGTTGCCTCAACTTCTCTGCCGTATTCTTCCTGTACAGCATCCGAAGCCCACCATTGCAAGAATGCCCAGGTCTCTTCGGGATATTTCGTGCTACTGATAATAATACTACAAGAAGCGACACCGTTCACAGAACGATCCACAACAGTCTCTCCATTCTCGTTGGTCACTTCGTGGCCGGGAATCGGAAGAATAGCCCATTTACCGTTCAATTCAGGTGCAGAATACTTTAACTTGCCGTAGAACGTAAGATCCGCAATACCTACAGGCATCTCACCGCTCTTAAATCGCATATAGAAGTCTGCCGCATAAATAAAGTTGTACTGGAGGAACAAGTCGGAATACTCAACAAACGCATTGTACGCTTCCTCCGAGTCTAAAGCGGATTTCAAACCGTCATAATCATAGAAATCTCCACCGTGTTGGTACAAGAACTGGTTGTAGTTTCCCACACCGTAAGGATAGTAGAAACTGTATCCGTCCTTCGTAAGGGCGGGCAGAATGTTGTAAACATCCTCCCACGTATCCGGTGCTTCAATGTTCAATTCTTCAAAAATGTCGGTTCGGTAGAACAGAGCTTGCCAGTTCTGCGTTTCAGGGAAGCCGTAGTACTGTCCTTGATACAAGAACGGCATAACCGTACTTTCATAATAAGATTGCTCAAGCAAATCATTGAAACCTAATACTTCATTTCCATTCATTGTAGTGGTTTCAAATTGGTTTAAAGGCAGAAGTGCACCACGAACTGCATATTCGAAAGGCGTACCCGTACCAATGGAAATTGCTGCATCCGGAGCCGTACCTGCAACGTAACGCTGCATGATCAAACCTTCGGAAGATCCTGCAACCATATTCAGATTTACCTTTACGCCGTAATCCGGTGTAAACTGCTCGGCAACTAAGTTACGCATAATATCAACGTACTCACGGCCTCTGGATACGTAAACTTCAATTTCCACCATATCCTCGTCTGCCATTTCACGGGTACCTACAGAGGAATAGTCCTTAATGAAAGTATCCTTAAAACGAATAACGCCAACGTAGAAATCTTCGAAGAAGGAGGTAAATGCTTCCTCGTATTTGTAATCCTTCACGGACATTACCATATAGTCTACGGTAATCGCCTGCTCTTTAACCGATACCATGGTGTTACTCAAACCGGTTAATGCATCCGTAATATCATTCAAAGAGGTAGGAACCTGCTCCATATCGTCTTCCAACTCGTCAAACAATTCCAGGGCAACTTTAACAGCAGATCCGTAGGAAGGAAGCTTGCCGCCGTTGGCCATCTTGATATCTGCATAACATTGTTTAAAGGTTTTGACGTAGTTCTCCAAATCGGTTTGAAGATTCGGTAAATATTTCTGTAAATCCCAGTCACGGTTCTTATCTACAACGTAACCGCCGGATTCACTTCTGGAAGAAGCCGTAATCTTAACAATTTGGTTGATCATATTGGAAATAGACTCGATGCTTTCGTCCAAAGATTGGTATGTATGACGCAACGGTCCCAATTTGTTGGTCAAGGTCATCGTATGCTGACCCTTCTCAAAATAAAACATATAGGGCTTGTTATCTGCATCTTTCAGGCTATCACCAATCCAGCCGTCTGCATAAGGGAAACAATATTCTTCTAAGTCTTCAAATAAGATTTCTCCGTCGAACAGAATTTCTTTGTAAGATGCAACGTTGGTGGTTAAAGACTGATAACGGAAGCCGATCTGATACCAGCCGGTTTCAGGAACGTCAAATACCCAATGCACAGCGTCACCGCCGGAACTCCAGCGAGCACCGCCGAATACGTTATATCGAATCACTTTGTAAGATGCGGGAGAAGACGCATAGTCGTTGTCATACTCCATACGAAGGCTTACGGAGGAAGAATACTCCGGTACTTCCATTTCAAAGCGAATGGCATCGCCGTTATATACTTTGTCACTGTTGCCGATAGAAGCAACGTAATCCTCGTAAGAAACACTCTTACGGGGAGCTGTTAACTGAATACCGCCAATTACACCGGGTTGGTTGTAGAATTTCAGTGTAATGGTACGTTGACCTTCCTTTAAGTAGAATTTGTACGGATTGCGGTAAATACCCTCCGGGTTGGTCATGGTGGTATTCTGCCATCCGAAAATTTCTTGTTGTTTGGGACGAATCTGGTTTCCGGAAATATCTAAATTCTCAGAAAGCTCGGTATTGTAGAAATTGTACATCCGCTTCAATTCCATATTGGTGGCTTCTTTGAAGGGAAGTTTATTATCTACCATTAAGGAAACGTAAATTTCTGCATCCTTGGCATCCAAAATCAAATAATCCAAATTCAAGGAGTAAAGACCGCTTTCCTTAACATCTACAACGAAAGTTACAGTCGTTCCCATCTCCGTTGTATAGAACGCATCCGGGAAATCTTTACCGGTAATAGTCACCCATTCTTCCTTCAATTTATCATAGTACTTGACACCTTGTGCTTCAGCGTCATACACAGGAGCATCCGGGAACTTAACATAGGCATCCGTACCCCACTCTGCTGCAGACTTTAAGTCAACCGCAATCGGGTCACCGGTATAATCCTTGTACCCTTTCTCCTGATATTTAGACAACACTTTGCCGTATTGCAACAAACTATTGTCCAGTCGGTTCTCCGTCGTCATAAAAGGGTTAAATGCCATGAGATCACTGTTCTCAACAGAGAACTGCTTCGCGCCGGCATCCTGACCGCTAAAGAGAGACGCCACTACGATTACAACCAGCAACAGTGCAGCACCTGCGACGGACCAGCGAATAATTTTCTTCTTCTTCTTGTTCATACGCCCAACCTTCCGTAGAATGATAAACATTTATTTGAAGAGACCCTTTATCAACCTATAAAGAATCCCACACATACTTATGCAATCTTAACAAAAGTATTATAGTATTTTTGTTCAAGAGTGTCAATAACTCATTTTACGAATTTTTCATGAAGGAAGTTGTAAAACTAAGTCCTTGAACACGTTTCCCCGCTCCTCAAAATTCTTAAAACGATCGAAACTGGTGCTGGCGGGAGAAAGGAGCACCGTGTCCCCCGGAACGGCCGCTTCATAAGCACATTGTACCGCTTCCGGATAGGTTTCACAATGGATAACTTTTACAGTTCCTGATGGGTCACAAGCTCGCAGCGCATTTTCAATTTTTTCCGCCGTGGGACCGATTAAAATCAGCGTTTTAACCTTTTCTGCCAAGGCAGGACCGATGGCATCGTAAGGAATCCCCTTGTCTTTCCCCCCTGCAATCAGTACCACATTCCCCTTAAATACAGACAATGCGTTAATGGTACGATTGGGGCTGCTGTCAATGGAACTGTTGTAATACGGAACACCGTGAATCTTTCGAACCAGTTCCAATCGGTGGGCAACGCCGCCAAAGGACGCAGCGACCTGCACCACGTCTTCTTCCGTAACTTCTTCACCGCAGGCAAGCACAGCCGCCATCAAGTTCTCCACGTTATGGATACCGGGAAGCAGCATGTGTTCACGGGCCAGAGAGAGGTTCTCCCCTTCTCCTTTTACGAAAATCCATTCATTCATATAATAGGCCATCCGTCCGAAACCTTCCGGGTAAGACATGGTGGGAAGTTTTGCAGAGAACCAATCCACCTTGCGGCCGGCGTCGATTAAATCCATACCGATTTCCAGGGTTTCCGGACATCCGGCGTTCAGCACCACACGACAGTCGGGGCGCATGGCGTAAATCCGACATTTGGCATCTATATACTCTTGGTAATCTTTATGTACATCCAAATGGTTCGGCGTAATATTGGTAATCACCGCCACGTGAGGCGACACAGACAGCGTCATCAGTTGGAAACTGGAAAGTTCCAGCACCACCCGGTCCGTTTCCCGAATGTTGCCGATTTGCGCAATCAGAGGCGTTCCAATGTTGCCGCCAAGCCAGATTTTGGTATCCGGGCTTCCGGTAAAATGCTTCTCCAATAGCTTACTCACAAGCGTTGTGGTGGTGGTCTTCCCGTCACTGCCGGTAATGGCATACATCTTACAAGGGCACATGGACATAAACGCTTCCATTTCGCTGGTCAACACGGCGCCTTTAGATACTGCGTCTTGAATTTGAGGCAAATCGGGACGAATCACCGGAGATTTAAAAATCCGATCAAACTCCCCTTCTGCCAACGTATCCAGATAGCCCGCTCCCAGCACGGCATTACAAATCAAACCTTGCGCCTGATATTCTTTCGCCGCCGCCCGAAGTGCGTCCGTATCATTCTTGTCAAAAGCCACCACTTCTTTGGTGCCGGCTTCTTTCAAAAAACGCAAAAGAGCGGCGTTGCTGATGCCAAGACCCAGCACCGCAACGCGCTCCTTCTTCAAATTCTCAATATAAGCATTTAACTTTTCATTCATTGATTCAGCGCCTCATCCATTAATTTTTGTAAAATGACAGGATTTGCTTTTCCGCTTGTCTTGGCCATCGCCTGACCCATTAAGGATTTAGCGGCTGCCAGTTTGCCGTTCTTGTAGTCGTTTACAGACTTCTCGTTGGCAGCCAGTACAGCAGCAACCACATCGCGAAGTACGCTTTCATCATTGATCTGTGCCAAATTCTGCTCACGAACCACGTCCTCCGGAGCTTTGTCCGTTCCCCAGATTTCTTTCAGCACTTTCTTGGCTGTAGAACTGTTGATGACTTGATCCACCACCAAATTGGAAAGTGCCGCAAAATGTTCAGGACTTACGCAAATCCTTTGATCTTCCGGTGTCATCATACGGAAAACGTCCGTAATCAGCATATTGGCTGCAATTTTCGGCGTTTTGGCGGTCTTGGCACAAGATTCAAAGTAATCGGAAAGTTCTTTGCTTTCCGTTAATTTGAGGGCATCATAAGAAGACAAACCGTAGTTTTGCTCGTACCGTGCCCGTCTTTCGTCGGGAAGTTCCGGAATGGCCGCTCTCAGGCGAGCAATTTCGTCTTCCGACAGTTCAATGGGCGGAAGGTCCGGATCCGGGAAGTAACGGTAATCGTCCGCATCTTCTTTCCGACGCATAGTATAGGTTTTGTTCTCCTCCTGGGCAAAGCGCCGTGTTTCCTGTACAATGGCCTCTCCTGCCTCAATAGCATCCACCTGTCTTCTATATTCATATTCAATTGCCTTGGCAATAAATGTGAAAGAATTCAGATTTTTCATTTCCGTACGGGTGCCAAAGGGTTCACCCGGTTTATGCACAGAAAGGTTTACGTCACAACGAAGACTGCCTTCGTTCATTTTACAGTCGGATACACCGGTGTAAAGGGCGATGGAGCGAAGTTTCTGTACGTAATTCACCGCTTCCTGGCTACTACGAATATCCGGTTCGGAAACAACCTCGATCAAAGGCACACCGCATCGGTTACAGTCAATCAGCGTTCCCTTCTCGTCATCGTGAATCAATTTACCGGCATCTTCTTCAATATGGATACGGGTAATGCCGATTTTCTTTAAACCGGAAGGATCTGTATCACTTTCAATTTCCAACCAGCCGTGCTCGCAAAGGGGCAGGTCAAATTGGGAAATCTGGTAGGCCTTAGGAAGGTCCGGGTAAAAATAATTCTTTCTGTCCTGCTTGGAGTACCGAGCAATGGTACAATTTGTGGCAAGACCTGCCTTCACTGCAAACTCCGCAACCTGACGGTTGAGTACCGGAAGTGTTCCCGGATAGCCCATACATACAGGGCAACACTGGGTATTGGGTTCTGCGCCAAAATCCGTGGGACAAGAACAGAAAATTTTCGTTTTGGTTTTGAGCTCAATATGAACTTCAAGACCGATTACCATTTCATAACCTTTATATAATTCCATGGTGCGTTCCTCCTTAAATGCCCTTTTCAAAACTATTTGCTACGCGAAGAATGGTCTTCTCATCAAACGCTTTACCAATGAGCTGAATACCGATGGGCAAGTTTTCAGCGCCTGTTGCGCAGGGAATGGAAATTGCGGGAAGTCCTGCAATGTTTACCGTTACAGTGTAAATATCGCCTAAATACATTTCCAAAGGATCCGTGACTTTTGCACCGGACTTGTAAGCCGTGGTGGGCGAAACAGGTGCCATCACACAGTCGCAATCCTCGAAGATCTTATTAAAGTCCCGAACCACCAAAGTACGTACCTGCAATGCTTTCTTGTAGTACGCGTCATAGTATCCGGCAGACAGGGCAAACGTACCTAACATAATACGGCGTTTCACCTCGTCGCCAAAGCCCTCTGAGCGATTCTTCCGGTAAAAACTTTCCATATCTTCACATTGCTCACTGCCGGGTGCGCGGAATCCGTAGCGTACGCCGTCGAATCTTGCCAGGTTAGAAGAGGCTTCTGCACTGGAAATAACGTAGTATGCCGGAAGGGCGTCTTTCAGGGTAGGCATAGAAACTTCTTTTACCTTCGCACCCAAAGATTCGTAGCGAATTGCCGCTTGCAGCGTAGCTTCCCGCACTTCTTTGGAAATACCGCCTTCTCCTGCAATAAATTCTTTAGGAAGGGCAATGGTCATGCCTTTTACACCTTTATCCAAATCCACTAAACTGCTGGTCGTATCCGTCTTAACGGAAGTTGCGTCGTGGTGGTCATACCCCCGAATGGCATCAAATACGATGGCCGCGTCCTCTACGGTTTTGGTTACAGGGCCAATTTGATCCAAAGAAGATGCAAAGGCAACCAAGCCGTAACGGGAAACACTGCCGTAGGTCGGTTTCAAACCAACTACGCCGCAGAAGGAAGCCGGCTGACGAATAGAGCCACCCGTATCGGATCCTAAAGAATAAGGTGCCAATTCAGCCGCTACACAAGCTGCACTGCCGCCGGAACTGCCGCCGGGAACATAGGCTGTGTTTGCGGGATTCTTGGTTTTCTTATAATAAGAGTTCTCCGTGGTAGAACCCATGGCAAATTCGTCCATATTGGTCTTGCCCAACATAACGACGTGCTGTGCATTTAATTTCTCCATCACCGTTGCGTCAAAAGGCGGCACGTAATTCTCCAACATTTTGGAAGCACAGGTGGTGCGCACGCCTTTGGTGCTGATGTTATCTTTAATTCCCGCGGGAATACCTGCCAAGGTTGGAAGTGCTTCGCCTTTTGCACGAAGTGCGTCTACTTCTTTTGCTTTTGCCAGGGCTTCCTCCCCTGTTACGGTGATATATGCACCGATTTCAGGTTCTTTGGCTTCAATATTCTTCAGATATGCCCGTGTAAGGTCCTCGGAAGAAACCTCTTTCCCGGAGAGCATCCGGCTTAATTCAGAAACGCTGTATTTTGTAAGTTCCATAGTCCGTTTCCTCCTTTATACTTCGCCCTTCACCGCAACGGTTACGAAACCGTCTCCGGAGGTGGGTGCGTTCTTTAGCATTAAATCGCGGTCGAAAGGTGTGACCACGTTATCTTCCCGCATCACGTTTCTTAAATCTGCAATGTGGGCAGTGGCCGCAACGCCCTCTGCATTTAATTCACTTAAACGGTCGGCAAAAGCGATCATACCGTCTAAGTCTTTCTCAATAGCTTTTTCTTGCTCTTTGGTAAATTCCAGCATGGCAAGTTTTGCAACGCGGGCCGCAGAAACTTTAGCAGGCGTCTTCTTACCCGCCGCACCGGAAGCGGCTCCCTGCCCTGCCTCTATGGTGCCGGTACAGAGTTTCAGTACTTCCAACTGCTCCTGGTCTACAATATTGGGGGCGTCGGTCATCAAACAAGATGCGTCTTTCACCTTGGGGAATGCAATAACGTCACGCAAGGAATCGGCCCCTACCATCAGCATTACCAAACGGTCTAAACCGAAGGCAAAACCACCGTGAGGCGGTGTGCCGTAGCGGAAGGCGTTAATTAAGAAGCCAAAGCGAGACTGTGCTTCTTCATCGGAAAAACCAAGTGCCTTAAACATAAGTTCCTGTACGTCGGGGCGGTGAATACGAATACTGCCGCTTCCCAGCTCTACGCCGTTTAATACAAAGTCGTATGCCTGAGCACGTACGCGTCCGGGATCAGACAGCATATATGGCAGATCTTCTTCGTAAGGCATAGTGAAAGGATGGTGCTGGGCTACAAAGCGATTCTCTTCTTCGGAATATTCGAACAAGGGGAAATCGGTAATAATACAGTAAGCAAATTCATCTTTCTTTCGAAGGCCTAACAAATCTGCAATATCCTGACGAAGGCCGCCTAAGGTGCGGTACACCGTCTTGGGTTTATCGGCACAGAACAAAATGAAGTCGCCGGGTTTCGCACCCACACGCTCTACAATTGCGTCCATTTCAGACTCTTTGAAATATTTAGACAGAATGGAGTAACGCTCTCCGTCGTCACGAATGGCAATCCAAGCCATACCGCCGGCACCGTAGCTTTGGGCTTTGGTGGTTAAGTTTTCAATGGTGGTACGGGTAAAAGAGTTGCCGCCTTTAACGTTAATGGCTCTTACGATGCCACCCTTGTCCGTTACTTTTCTGAACACAGCGAAACTGCAGGTTCTGGCAATATCGGTTAAGTCAATGATTTCCAATCCAAAACGGATGTCCGGCTTGTCAGAGCCGAACCGATCCATGGCTTCCTGCCAGGTAAATCTGGGGAAAGGCTTTTGAATCAATTCCTGAATGCTCTTGTTATCGGGAAGCATTTTACCGGAAACGTCCTTGAAAAGCCCTTCCAAATGACGCAGTACGTCTTCCTGCTCGATGAAAGACATTTCCATATCTACCTGGGTAAATTCCGGCTGACGGTCAGCACGAAGGTCCTCGTCACGGAAACAGCGGGCTACTTGGTAATATTTGTCTACGCCGCCTACCATTAAAAGCTGCTTAAAGAGCTGTGGGGACTGAGGAAGCGCATACCAGTTTCCCGGATGCACACGGCTGGGCACCAAATAGTCACGGGCACCCTCCGGCGTACTCTTGGTAAGCATAGGAGTTTCCACCTGAATAAATCCGGCACCGTCCAAGTAATCTTCCGATACTTTCTGGAGTTTATGGCGAAACTTTAAGTTATCTAACATTTCCGGACGGCGAATATCTAAATAACGGTATTTTAGACGCAAGTCCTCGCGCACGTTCACGCCCTCGCTTAAATCGTAAGGAAGCGTGGTTGCCTGGGAAAGCAATTCAATATGGGATGCGGCTAATTCCACCGTACCGGTTGCAATCTTGGGGTTGACGGTTTCTGCATCCCGCAAGCGAACGGTTCCTTCCACCAAAATAACCGATTCGTTTCGAAGGCCTTCTGCAATGGAAAACTCCTGGCTGTCTGCAAAGTCTGCTACGTTAAAGACAACCTGCAAAACGCCTTCTCTGTCACGAAGGTCAATAAATACTACGCCACCCATATCTCGCTTGGTCTGTACCCAACCGCAAGCGGTGACGGTCTGTCCGATGTGCGTTTCCCGAACCAAACCACAATAACTTGTTCTTCTCATGAGATCCTCTCTTTCTTTCCTTACAAACAAAAAATCTTCCGTCCCGGCCGATTCTTTGCTTTAGAGTCGATCCTTGGGACGAAAGATTGATTTACTTCCGCGGTGCCACCCAAATTGACAGCCCCATGCGGGCCATCCTTCTTTGTTGTTCCAATTATGCTGTTTGAACTCCCAGGCGTTCTTCCTGCTTCCTACTTTGCATCGCCCTCCCAGCCTGCGGGGCAACTCTCTTTGGTATTTCATGAAACAGTACTCTTCTGTTCAACATTCAAACATAGGTAGTATAGGAGATTTCCGGGGAAAAGTCAAGATTTTTTCTACCGAAAGATGCTCTGGGAGGTAGTATGCGCTTTTTTCGGAAAAACCTCACGTTTTTTTGAAGTTGCGGGAGGTTTTGAGCGTATTATATCTTTTTACCTCCCCATTCCGGTGCCATGCCCGGATATAGCGGGAGGTGAAGTTGTGATTTTCACCATTTTACCTCCCACCCAAAGTTCCGACACGTGCGGGTAAAATGCCCTGCCATTGATTTTCTTGCTTTTTTATGGTCTAATAGAAGTACAAAGAAGTTGGATAACTGGTTGATTTTGTCAGGAGGCTCAAAACATGGAGCAAGCAAACCAAAATACGTATGATATTGCCGTTATCGGTGCCGGTCCTGCGGGAGCCGTTTTTGTAAAGGAACTGGCGGAGGCGCGTCCCGAGCTGAAAATCATTTTAATCGACGGACAGTCTTCGGATTCCGCAAAACCCTGTGGCGGACTTTTAGCACCGGATGCACAAAAGTTGCTGGCCCGATTTAATTTAGTGCTTCCAAAGAGCGTGCTGGAAGATCCGCAAATCTTTGCGGTGGAAACCATTGATATCCAGCAAAAACTGGTTCGCTATTACCAAAGACATTATCTGAATATGGACCGCTTCGCATTCGATCAATGGTTGCTGTCTTTAGTGCCTTCCTGCGTTACCATCCAAAACGGGCGCTGCACGGAAATTTCCCAAGGAGAAAACGGCTATCTAATTGGGATTAAACACAATAACGCGGATACGGAAATCAAAGCGAAAGCGGTAGTAGGTGCCGACGGCGGCGGTTCTGTCGTACGGCGAACTTTCTTTAAGCCCATGCAGGTTCAGTACGTAGCCATTCAGCAATGGTTTGAAAACAAAGGGCAAAAAGCCCCCTACTATTCCTGTATTTTTGATGCTAAGACCAGTGACAGTTGTTCCTGGACCATTCACAAAGGCAATCACGTAATATTCGGCGGCGCCTTTGACAAGCACGAATGTCGGCGGGCATTCGAGGCACAAAAAACAAGATTAGAAGATTTTCTTGGAAATTCTTTTGGAGAAGCAGTTAAAACGGAGGCTTGCTTGGTTTCAAGTCCCCGTTCTATGGGGGATTTTTGTACCGGATCCGGAAGTATTTTTCTGATGGGTGAAGCGGCCGGCTTTATCAGTGCCAGCTCCTTTGAAGGGCTCAGCAGTGCAATGTTCAGCGGTAAAATGCTGGCAGATGCTTTTACCAAAGGCACTTCCCATGGGGAGGTTCAAAAATTATATAAGCGAAGCACACGGTCTTTGAGGCGGAAACTGCGCATGAAGTCGATTAAAAGAATGTTCTTGTGTACACCTTTTACCCGTCGTTTGATTATGAAGAGCGGACTGCAAAGCATCCAGCCTTACGAGAAGTCAAAATTCGGCCAATCTTGACATTCTATAATCCAACCAGTATACTGTTTACAAAACAAATTAAAGGAGGTTTGATTATGTCCTATTGTTCAAAATGCGGCAATCAATTCAGTGACGGAGATTCTTTCTGTGCATTTTGCGGAAATTCCGTTGTCGAGAAAAAACAAGAATTACAGATTCAACCACAAACTCAAAGTCAACCATCTTTATGCGAAGACACGCCCCCTAATATGCCCGGTCGCGGTTCAAGCATCGCCGGAATGATTTTAGGGATCATCGGTTCTCTTTACGGATTCGTTTTTTCCTTGGTTGCCATTCGCACTGTAATGAGATTAATTCAGTCTGACTGGTATAATTGGTATGAACAAGCAGAAGATTACAGCGGCAATATCTTTATGATTATGTTTTTTGCAGAGATACCCGTTTTAGCAGTTGTATTCTCCGTTTTGGGAAGAAGCAAAGGCTATCAAACAGGAATCAATAAATCCGGATTGATAACAGGTCTCCTCGGTTTGTTCTTCTTTATAATCGCATTGGTTATATATATATTTATCTAATCCGAACAATAAATCATTCATAGCAAAAACAACTTTTCAAGCCTTATACGGTTCGAAAAGTTGTTTTTTGTATGCGTTCTATTTTGATTCCCCTTAAAACTCCAAGAACCGTCTCAGTTCAAACAATACCAATTTCTTCAGTTCTTCAACATCGCCCTCATTCTCAATCACACAGTCTGCAAGATCACTGTATTCCCGGTTGGACATTTGTGCGGCAATCCGTTTCACCGCCTCCGCTTCCGAAATCATCATCCGCTTCATTAAGCGGGAAATTCGCAAATCATCGTTGGCGACCACGGCCCACACCGTATTACACGTATCAAAGAAGCCGTCTTCAATAGGAATAGGCACGTCCAGTACCACGAAAGGAATATCCCCTTGTTCCCGGTAACCTTCCACACGGCGTTTCATTTCTGCGGACACGTATTTATGGACAATGGAATTTAACACCTGCATCTTACCCCGGTCGTTAAACACAATAGCACCTAGAGCCTTGCGATCCAATTCTCCGTCCGCACCTACGATGCCGGGACCGAAGTAAGCCACAATCTCATGATAAGCGGGGCCGTCTTTTTGCTGCATCTTCTTAGACACCACGTCTGCGTCAATAATCTTGCCGCCTTGCTCTTTCAAAATACGGCAAACCACCGTCTTGCCTGTACCGCTTCCCCCTGTAACACCTAATATTTTCATGGTCAAACCTCCAAATCACTTACAATAATACCAACTGACTTCCGAATGAGACACTTCCGCTTTCAAAGGCACCGCCATTTGGAAAGCACCTTCCATGGCTTCTTTCAAAAGGGCCTGTACAGCCTCCGCTTCTTCCCGCACCGCATCAATGAGCAATTCGTCGTGAACTTGTAAAATAAGTTTCGACTTGAAACCGCCTGCTTTCAAGGCCTGCTCCGTGCGCACCATAGCCAGCTTAATAATATCCGCCGCCGTACCTTGGATGGGCATATTCATAGCCACACGCTCTCCGAATTGTCGGGTCATATATTTGGCGGCATGCAGTTCCGGAAGCAAGCGCCGGCGGCCCAGCAAAGTTTCCGCATAGCCGGTTTCTTTAGCGCGGTTCACCATTTCTTCCATAAAGGCGTGGATGCCCGGATATTGGGTAAAATAACTTTCAATATATCGCTTGGCTTCAAATCGGCTGATGCCTAAATCACGGCTTAAACCAAATTCACTGATTCCGTACACAATCCCGAAGTTCACCGCTTTCGCGCCGGCACGCATTTGAGGCGTAACCATTTCCACAGGAACACCGTTTACCTGTGCCGCCGTAATCGTGTGTATGTCTGCATCTTCTTTGAAGGCCTGAATCATAGCTTCGTCCCCTGCCATAGAGGCCAGTACCCGAAGTTCGATTTGGGAATAGTCTGCATCAATCAGCACGTGGTCCGGACTGCTGGGAACGAAAGCTTTGCGAATCTTTCTGCCAAGACTGCTGCGAATAGGAATATTCTGTAAGTTTGGTTCCGAGGAGCTTAATCGACCCGTTGCCGTCACGGTTTGGTGGAAGGTGGAAAAAACCCTGCCGGAAGCCCCATCGATCACGTGGAGCAAACCGTCGATATACGTAGATTTCAGTTTCACGTTCTGTCGGTATTCCAAGATTGCCGGAATGATTTCGTGCGCATCCATGAGTTTCTCCAGCACGTCCGCGTCGGTGGAATAACCGGTCTTGGTTTTCTTGCTGCCTTGAAGGCCTAATTTTTCAAACAAGATCACACCCAACTGACGGGTTGAATTGATATTAAACGTCTCCCCTGCCAAAGCGTAAATCTGCTCTGTCAGTTCTTGAATACGGGCTTCCAACTGTCGACCTTCTTCTTCCAAAATAGCCCGGTCTACTTTGAAACCACGGCTTTCCATGTTGGCAAGTACGGAAATCAAAGGCAGTTCAATCTTGCTGTATAAATCCCATTGTCCTTCTTGTTCTAAGCGCATTTTACCGGAAGTCCAAGCCTCCCGAATACCAAATACGTTGGGCAGTAAACTCTTCCCCGTTAAGAAACGAAGCACTTGTCCCAAATCGTCGCTCTTTCTGGTGGAATCCAACAAATAAGAAGCCACGGACAAATCCCCCGCTACCCCTTGCACCGCAATGCCTAATGACACGCACCAACGAAGAAACGGTTTTGCTTGGAAGAACACTTTCTCCACGGCAGCGTCTTCCAAAATCGGCTTCAAACGCCGCGCTGTTTCATCGGCCTCATCTTCAGATATCCGCACTCTTGCGTCGGATTCACCCCGCACCAGATCAAAAGCCATAGGCGCGGTATTTTGCACCAGACAATAGATCGGTCCCTCTGCCGCCATAATGGTTTCCACGTCCATTTCCGGAATATCAGCAGAGGCAGCCGCTCCCTGCTCCATAAAAGAAAACAAAGACATAGGCTCGTCCTCTTCCGGGGGCATTTGTACGGCAGGCGAAATATCGCCGCACAATTTCTTCTTAAACGTCTTAAATTCCAAGCGATCTAAGAGCCGCGCCAAATCTAAAGTGCAAGCCTCTTTCAGCCGCACGATTTCCCAGTTTAGTTCAATAGGTGCAGTGGTACAAATCTCTCCTAACATACGGCTTAAATAAGCACTGTCTTTATGTTCGGTAAGTTTCGCCTTCAAAGCCGGTTTAGAAATCTCCTCTACGTGTTCATAAACCCCGTCTAGACTTCCGTATTGGGTAATCAAGGATAAAGCCGTCTTCTCTCCCACGCCGGGCACTCCGGGAATATTGTCGGAAGTGTCGCCCATTAAAGCCTTCACGTCAATCATGGCTTTCGGGGAAACGCCGTAGCGCTCCATTAAAGCCGGAATATCATATAAATTTCCCGTATTTTGTCCCGGTTTGCTGGTGAGCAGCATGACTTGGGTACGCTCCGAAATCAGTTGGAGAGAGTCTCGGTCCCCGGTTAAAATGATGGTTTGTACGTCCTCCCTTGTTTTCTCTGCCATACGGGCGCAAGTACCAAGAAGATCGTCTGCTTCATAGCCGGGAAGCTCCAAACGGGGAATGCCCATGGCATCCAGTAGCTCTTTCAATACCGGCATCTGCATCGCCAGTTCCTCCGGCATAGACTTCCGGGTTCCTTTGTAGGCTGCATAGGCTTTGTGACGGAAGGTAGGGGCTTTCAGGTCGAATGCCACCGCCACGTACATGGGGTTCAAAGCCTCTTTATGTTTCAGATAGATATTTAAGAAACCAAATAAAGCGCCGGTGTAAAGTCCCTCGGCGTTCTTCATAAAACTGGCTTGCGTACCGTAAAATGCACGGTTGATTAAACTGTTTCCGTCAATTACAAGAAAGGTTTCCATAGCCCTGATCCCCTTACGAAATTCTTCTTTTTATTATGCCATATCCACCGGGGAAAGTCAATTTCACACCGCCTCTTTCACAAACCGGCTGGCATTTTCCCACCGCCCGCCACGCTTTAAGGGATAGCACAAAAACAAGCGCTCCTTCGCCCGGGTCATTCCCACGTAGAAAAGCCTGCGTTCCTCTTCCAAATCATCTCCTATGGTAGCGCCGCTTCCGGGAAATTCTCCTTCCACTAAGTCCACCATATAGACCGTATCAAATTCAAGACCTTTGGCAGAATGCACCGTAGAAAGAATCACCTGGGCATTTTCACAGGGCGCCTTCTCCCCTTTTTCCATTTTTGAAAGTAGCGCCACACATTCCTTCCATGTTGCGCACAAGGATACCAGCAATTCTGCAAACTGGAATACGGCAGACAAATAACGCTGTTGTACGCCTTTTCGCTCAAAATCCTGACGCAATGCCTGCAGCCGACCCCGGCGCATCATTTCCTTGTACGTTTTCTTCGGGCCGGGTACAAACAGGCCGGCGTGCCGCTCTCCTGCCAAAATGCCCTCCAGAATCATCCACAGCGGTTCGATTTCCCGGATAGATTCAATGCCGCCCCGCACAGTATAGGGAATATTTCGAGCCGTCAAAAGCAGCCGCATAGATAAGGCAGAAACCGTATTGCGGTAAAGAACGGCTTGGCTTCCCGGCCATTTTCCCAAGTGGTCGCAGATATACGTAGTTTGCTCTCCGCCGCTTCCAAAGATACGCACCTGTACTTTCTCCCCTTTTGGACGTGTGGTGTATAGATCTTTGGTAAAACGCTTTTCATTATGCCCCACTAATTTTGCCGCTGCGGACACCACGCTGCCTGTAGACCGATAATTTTGGGTTAAATCATAGCGGGCGCAATCTTCATACCGCTTAGCAAAGTCAAAGACGCACTCCGGCTCCGCCCCGCGAAATCGGTAAATACTTTGGTCATCATCTGCTACCACAAACAGGTTTCGGTGCGGTGCAATGAGACGAATAAGTTCGTATTGAGCGGCAGATAAATCCTGGGCTTCATCCACCTGAATATAGTCAAATCGGTTCGAAATTTCCTTGCAAAAGGCAGTATCTTCTTGAAGCAAACGAAGGGCCATAGTAATCATATCGTCAAAATCAATCAAGTTGTGTTCCGCTTTGTACGCTTCGTACGCCGCCTGAATCCGGTCAAAATTCCGAACGTCGCAGGGACCTTGGTGATGGCGGGCCATTAAGCCTTGAATTTGGGCCAAGGTGCTCTCTTCCGGTTTGAGATGATTGATTTGGGTATAGAGGGTGGTCAAGAGCTGCATTTTACCCGCCCCATCCTCCATTCTGGTAAAATGCCGCCCGGACGCCCGCTCATAAATCCCGATGACCCCATTGCAAAATGCGTGGACCGTTTGATATACGGGAATTTCGACCGGCTTAGGCCGCGAAATTCCGGCTAAGGCACAGTACCGCCGTGCCATTTCTCTGCCTGCCGCTCGGGTAAAAGTTACAGACAGCAATCGTCCGGGGCTTTGAATTTCTTTTGCAATCGCCACACTTCTGTGGGTGATTACCGTAGTCTTGCCGCTCCCGGGTCCTGCTAAAACTAAAGCGGGGCCGCTTCTGTGTGAAACGGCCGCCATTTGTGCTTCATTTAAAATTGTCTCCCCCAATGTTCCCTCCTATACTGTTTACATCTTCTCTACAACCTCCACGCCGATTAAGTGAAGCGCAGAACGAATACATACGCACGCCGCTTCGGTGAGTTTCAAGCGAGCATCCCGCACACCGTCCTCTGCCTTCATAATGGAACAGTTGTTATAGAATTTATTAAACTGCTGGGCAAGCTCCGTAACGTAACGGGTTACCACACAAGGCTCGTACTTCTCCGCAGCCTCCCGTACAACGCTTTGGAAACGGTTTAAGAGCATCACCAATGCGTACTCCTCATCGGAGGTTGCCAGACTCAAATCCGCATTCGCAAAGTCGATGCCCATCTCCGCCGTCTTACGCAATACGCTCTTGCCTCTTGCGTAGGCATACTGTACGTAAGGGCCGGATTCTCCTTCAAAGTCCAGCATATCTTTCCATGTAAAGATAATATCTCTTTCTCTGCCATTCTTCAAGAAAGCATACAAAACGGCGCCTACGCCAATCTTCTCGGATACGTAATCCAAGTCTTCCACGTGTTTGCTGGTAGCGCTTTGGAGAATAATCTCCCGGGTCTTCTCTACAGCTTCCTTCAGCACGTCTTCTAAGAGCACTACGTCGCCGTGACGGGTGGAAAGTACCCGATCCGGGAAACGGACGTAGCCAAATCCCACGTGCACGCATCCGTCTGCACAGTCCATACCCATTTTATCCAAGCAAGCGAATACTTGCTTGAAATGAAGGGCTTGGGGCGTCCCCACTACGTAAATATTCTTAAAGAAATCATAGTGACGCTTTCTATATACGGCTGCCGCAATATCACGGGTTGCATAAATGGTAGAACCGTCGGATTTCAGAATAATGCAAGGCGGCATATTGTCGTCTTCAAAACGAACGACCTGGGCGCCGTCGCTTTCTTCCAAAATGTTCTTGGCACGCATAATTTCTACAACTTCCGGCATCTTATCGGAATAGAAACTCTCTCCTGCATAAGAGTCGAAAGAAATACCCAGCATATCGTACATCCGGTTAAATTCTGTCAAGCTGGCTTCTACGAAGAACTTCCAAAGACGGGTAACCTCTTCATCTCCATCTTCCAAAGCCTTGAAGTAAGCTCGTGCTTCATCTTCCAATTCCGGCTGTGTCTCTGCTTCCTTGTGGAACTGTACGTAGATCTTGAGAAGTTCGTTAATGGGATCTTTCCGTACGGCTTCTTCATTTCCCCATCGCTTGTAAGCGCTGATAAGCTTACCGAACTGGGTTCCCCAGTCGCCTAAGTGGTTAATCTTCACCGTATCGTAGCCCAGGAAGCTGTAAATACGCTCTAAAGAACTACCTAAAGCGGTAGAAACCAAGTGGCCAATATGGAAAGGCTTTGCAATGTTGGGAGAGGAAAATTCCACCAACACTTTCTTGCCGGCTCCCTCTTGGGACTTTCCGTAGTCGTCCCCTTGTGTCAGCACGCTGTCTACAACTGCCTTGGTGACCGCTGCGCGGTTTAAGAAGAAGTTCAAATAGCCACCGGCAACTTGCACCTTCTCAACCAGTTCAGGAAGGGCGCCTGCATTTTCGATCTTTTCGCTGATTTCTTTGGCAATCATCGGCGGCGCTTTTCGAAGCGTCTTTGCCAGTTGGAAGCACGGGAACGCCAGATCGCCCATTTTACGATCCGGGGGCGTTTCTAAGAACTTCACGTAGTTGCTTCCCTCTGACTCCCCAAGGACTGTGGCAATCAGGGAAGCGACGGTCATTTTTTCATTCATGGAGGATCCTCCTCTTAACTTACAACAATGTTCACAATCTTGCCGGGTACAACGATTACTTTGCGCACCGTCTTACCATCAATATAGCCTTGAATCTTCTCGTCTGCCAAAGCATACGCTTCGATTTGGGCTTTATCATAAGACGTAGGAACCGTGATACGGCCTTTCAGTTTGCCGCAAATCTGTACAGCCAGTTCAATTTCGTCCTTCACCATAGCGGCTTCATCATATTCCGGCCAAGTCTCCTGATAAAGCATCTTGTCAGATAACTTGAGGGCTTCCCACATTTCTTCCGTAATGTGAGGAGCAACCGGGTTTAAGAGCAGCAACAATGCGCGAAGGTCGCCTCTTGAGAGAGAACCGTTTGCGTAAATATCGTTTACCAATGCCATCATAGCGGCAATACCCGTGTTAAACTTCATGCGCTCGTAGTCTTCGGAAACTTTCTTAATGGTCTGGTGTACGTTTGCCTTAAGTGCCTGAGAAATTTCTTCCTCATCTGTTACGATTTCCTGGAGTTTCCATACACGGTCCAAGAAACGGTAACAACCGCGAGCGCCCTTGGTAGACCACGGAATCGCCTGGTCGAAAGCACCCATAAACATTTCGTACAAACGGAATGCATCAGCACCCAACTCATTTACAATATCATCCGGATTGATCACGTTGCCGCGGGACTTGGACATCTTCTCCCCGTTCTCACCTAATATCATACCGTGAGAAGTACGCTTTACGTAAGGCTCCGGACAAGATACGGCACCAATATCATATAAGAATTTATGCCAGAATCTGGAATAAAGCAAGTGCAGCGTGGTATGCTCCATACCGCCGTTGTACCAGTCCACAGGAAGCCAGTAATCCATAGCCTCTTTGGAAATCATTTCGTCGTTATTGTGGGGATCACAGTAACGAATGAAGTACCAGGAAGAACCTGCCCACTGAGGCATGGTATCCGTCTCACGCTTTGCAGGCGCACCGCACTTGGGACAAGTGGTATTGACCCACTCCGGCACGTTGACCAAGGGAGACTCACCGCTGTCGGTTTGCACGTAGTTATCAATTTCAGGCAGCGTTAAAGGAAGCTCATGCTCCGGTACCGGCACCCATCCGCAGTGTTCACAGTATACCAAGGGAATCGGCTCGCCCCAATAACGTTGACGGCTGAATACCCAGTCACGAAGTTTAAAGTTGACTTTCCGCTCGCCAAGGCCTTTCTCGTTCAGCCAGTCAATAATGGTCTTCTTGGCTTCTTCAACGCTAAGACCGTTTAAGAAATCGGAGTTCACCATGGTTCCGGTTTGAATATCGGTAAAAGCGGCCTCTTGTACATTGCCACCGGCAACGACTTCAATAATGGGCAAACCAAACTTCTTAGCAAAGGCCCAGTCTCTGTCGTCGTGCGCCGGAACCGCCATAATGGCACCGGTTCCGTAAGAGTTTAATACGTAGTCAGACGTCCAAACAGGAATTTCTCTGCCGTTTACAGGGTTAATGGCAGTAATGCCTTCTAACGGAACACCGGTCTTGTCTTTCGCAAGCTCCGTACGCTCAAAGTCAGACTTTTTGGCAGCCTCTGCCTTGTATGCAAGTACGGCGTCGTAGTTGGTAATATGGGCCTTCATACGCTCAATTGCCGGATGCTCGGGAGATACAACCATGTACGTCGCACCGAACAAGGTATCCGGGCGAGTGGTATAAACGGTGAGCTTCTCACCGGTCTGGGGCACGGTAAAATGCACCTCAGCACCCTCACTTCTGCCAATCCAGTTCTTCTGCTGGGTCTTTACTTTCTCAATAAAAGCAACGTCATCTAAGCCGTCCAACAACTTCTGTGCGTAGTCGGTAATGCGCAGCATCCACTGGGATTTCACTTTTCGTACAACTTCCCCACCGCAACGTTCGCACACGCCGTTTACCACTTCTTCGTTGGCAAGACCTACTTTACAAGAGGTACACCAGTTAATGGGCATCTCCGTCTTGTAGGCAAGGCCTTTTTCAAATAACTTTAAGAAAATCCACTGGGTCCACTTATAATAATTCGGATCGGTGGTATTGATTTCTTTGGACCAGTCGAAACCGAAGCCCAACATCTTCAATTGCGCCTTAAAACGAGCCACGTTGTTTGCCGTAACGGTTGCGGGATGCATCTTATTCTTAATGGCAAAGTTCTCCGTAGGCAGACCGAATGCGTCCCAACCAATGGGGAACAAAACGTTGTAGCCTTCCATACGGCGTTTACGGCCGATAATATCCATAGCAGTATTGGACCTGGGATGACCTACGTGAAGTCCGTTTCCGGAAGGATACGGAAATTCAATCAAACCGTAGAATTTCTTCTTGGTATAGTCCGTAGAGGTTTCGAATGCTTTCTTCTCCTCCCAAATATCCTGCCACTTTTTCTCAATGGCTGCGTGATCATACTCTTTAATCTTCTTCATTTGCTCACTCATACTGATCCACAATCCTTTCTATCCTTATCGACCGGAAATATCGAAATAATCTTGTTTCTTACCTACGTTCTTATATGCAGGACGAATAATTCTGTTCCCCACGGCCAGTTCCTCTAACCGGTGGGCACTCCAACCTGCAATTCTGGAAATGGCAAAGATCGGCGTGTAAAGCTCTACCGGAATTCCTAACATGGTGTATACGAAGCCGGAATAAAGGTCTACGTTGGCACAAATATCTTTGCTGTTGTGCTTCACTTCTTCAAACACACCGGGGGTAAGTTTCTCAATTTTTTGATACAGTTCAAATTCTTTCAGGTAGTCACCGCCGTAGGCGTTCGCCAGTTCAGCTGCTTTCTGCTTCAGCAAATTCGCTCTAGGATCCGACTTGGTGTAAATGGCATGTCCCATACCGTAAACCAAACCGGAGCCGTCATAGGCTTGCTTATTCAGAATCTTCGCCAAATAAGACCGGACTTCCTGTTCATCTTCCCAGTTGTGTACGTTCTCTTTAATATCTTTCATCATTCCCATAACGCGCAGATTTGCACCGCCGTGCTTAGGTCCTTTCAAAGAACCTACTGCCGCCGCAATGGCAGAATACGTATCCGTACCGGTAGACGTTACTACGTGCACGGTAAAGGAAGAGTTGTTGCCGCCGCCATGTTCTGCGTGGATAATCAGGTTTAAGTCTAAAATTTCCGCCTCTAAACGGGTATACTTACTGTCCGGACGAATCATCTGGAGGAAGTTCTCCGAGGTGGACAGCCCCTTCTCCGGGTTGTGAATATACAGGCTCCGTCCCTCGTAGTAGTGGCATCGTGCCTGGTAAGCATAGGCCACCATCGTCGGGAACTGGGCAATCAACCGGGTGCATTGACGCAGCACGTTATCAAAGGACAGATCGTCCGGGTTGTCATCATAAGAATAGGATGCCAACACACACCGTGCCAACTTGTTCATAATGTCGTGGCTGGGTGCTTTCATAATCATATCTTCCGCAAAACCGTCCGGAAGACGTCTGCTGTCGTCTAAATACTGAGTAAATTCCTTTAACTGGGCGTTGGAAGGAAGCTGTCCGGTTAAGAGCAAATAAGCGCATTCCTCAAAACCGAAGCGGCCGTTGGCAGCACATCCGTTTGCAAAGCGCTCCACGTCGATGCCTCGGTACAAAAGTCTGCCGTCTACCGGCACTTTTTCTTTCTCTTCCATAATATAGCCACGCACGTCACCAATACTGGTAAGACCTACCAATACGCCGGTGCCGTCTGCATTACGAAGACCGCGCTTTACGTTATAACGATCGTAAAGAGAGGGATCAAATTGGTCCCCTTTACGCACGTCTTCTGCCATATTCTTCAAAAAACCAGAATAGTCCGTTTGCGGTTCCTGATGATTGTAAAAAGTCATAGAATGAACAGGCCTCCTACTGTGTAACCTATTACAGATGGGTACACTCCCACCCATAATTTTGTATTGTACAAAAAAATCCACGGACTGTCAATGAGAATACCACGAAAATCCCTTTTTTTCTTGTGCAGTCGTCAATGATAGGTAACACTTTACTCAAAAAAATATGATGAAGTAAGAATTGGTTGTTATGACCTACATTACGGCCAAATAATCTGTCAAAACCGCCAACGGACTTTTGTACTTTAAACAGCACTTGGGAA
>JAGBGO010000056.1 GCA_017935905.1 Clostridia bacterium
AAATATGCCGACGGCATGACCGTAAAGCAGATCGCCGAGGATATCGGCGTTACCGTCAATACGGTGAACTATTATCTCAGAAAGGCGTACAGGAAACTGAACGTCCACAGCCGTGAGGAGCTTGCCGAACTGCTCGGTGGGTTGGATATTAAAAAATGATATATAAAAGTAAAAGGCTCGGAAGTTCACGTACTTCCGAGCCCTTAGAGATGTGTATGTTATTTAAGCAATGCATTACACGGATTGATTCAGCCACGGTATCTTTAATTACAGGAAACTCCATTTTCCCATTTGCTTATTGCTTGATATGATATGTTAAGATATGCTGCTATTTTTTCTTGTGTTATGTCTTGTGCTTTCCTTAAAGATTTAATCTTGTCTCCTATTTTCAACATATAAAACCACCTTATAAATTTTTTCAAAGTACTTTGTAAGTGTATTATAGCATGGCTTTCTTGCGATTGTTATAACGTGTCGGTTTTATATAGCACAACCGTGGGTTGAGTTTGCGAGTTAAAAAGGAGCGAAGACTTTTTTATATTTCTTTCTGTGTTTAGTGGTTTTTTATTCGCTTGAAAATAGATATGAATTATGGTATTATTATACCATAATATGAACATACTGCTTATAGGAGGTATGACGATGACACAATCACTCCCGAAAATTATTCCTGTCAACGAACTTAAGAATACAGCGAATATTATGAAAACATGTCAAGAAAGTTCCGTGCCCATTGTAATTACGAAGAATGGTTACGGTGAAGCTGTTATGATGAGTATTAAATTATACGAAGAAATGTTTGCCAAAATGCAAGCGGCAACATTGATTAATGCTGGGGTAGAAGAAGTAGACAATGGAGCAACGCCCGTAGATGGAAATGCGTTTTTCAAATCTATGAGGGCGAAATATGAAAAGTAAGTATAATCTTCTTATATATCCACTAGCCAAGAATGATATAGTGTTTTACCGCGTTCGAAATCAGGAAATTCAAGTCATTCGTGTTTTGTATGGTATGCGCAACTATGAAGAATTATTGTAGTTGTTCTTCGTGATTACATGTTATTCATTCAATCTCTAAATCGCATTAATTTGGGATGCTCCAATGCCATCACTAACACAGGAATGAGTATGATTTGCACCAAAATGCCGGGAATCGCGTTGGTGAATGCGCCGGCAATAAAAGCGGCCAAGGTAAAAGATCCGCCGGTTACCCCCAAACAAATAAACATAGCGCATCCCCAAACTACTCGGCCTATAATCATCGCTGTTAATAAAGAAAGGTAAATATAAGGTTTCTTCCGTGGCAGTATTTTGTGCATCAATCCTGCAACCAAACCATAGGCAGCCAGCTCAAAAGCCATACAAACTGCGGTCGGGAAGAGAGGCGGCATACCGGTTACAAATGAACGGAGTAAAGGCGCAATGAACCCGACTGCTAAACCCCAAGGCCAGCCGCAGATAAATCCGCAGAGGAGTACAGGTATGTGCAAGGGACAAAGCATGGCTCCGATTTCAGGAATCTGGCCCGTTACAAAGGGCATTACGTAAGAAAGAGCCAGGAAAAAGGCTGCTAAGATCATTTTCATTAAACTGTTTCTTTTCATTTTACACAAAAACCTCTTCAAATATAAAAAATGTCACTATCTTTTCAAAGATAATGACACCTTCTTAGTATCGTTGCAATTTGTATATCATTGTAAGTAAAAGAAACTTCTGTTTCGTGGTTGTTCTTCTGAACAACAGGGAAATTATACCATAAGTCCCCGTAACTTGGCAATAGCGTCGGCAATCAAGGCACTTGTATTCAAATTGGGTACACCTGCTACCAAATTATCACATTTATTCATAGGAATGAGAATGCGCACGGCATCGGCTTTGCCAACAGCCAGGGCCATTTGTTCTGTAATTTCACCCAAAAGAGAATCGGCAATGACAATGCCCACGGGACCTATGATGACATCTGCTTTTCGGCAGGCTACCACAACAGGATTTTCTCCTGTGGCACCATTCTTGGCACCGGCTTTCAACATCGCTGCGGTGGCAATGGCGTTGGTACCTACCACCGTCAAATTGTGTTCCGGGAAAAGAGTTGTGATTTCTTTTACTAATTGTGCGCCCAAATGGCCGCCTTGTCCGTCGATAATTGTAATATTCATAGAGTTACCTCATTGCGTATTTTTGCACATTGTAACACATCTGCACAAACTCGTCTATATAACATACAGAATTTTACCCGTTGAATCAAACTCAATTTTGGTTTATAATATCAAGGTTGTGATATTTTACCCGAAAGGATTGAAAGTATGGCCGGAAATACGGAACAAATTAGGAAAGAAGTTGAGCGCAGAAGAACCTTTGCAATCATTTCTCACCCGGACGCTGGTAAGACCACCATGACGGAGAAACTTTTGCTGTACGGAGGTGCCATTCGTCTGGCAGGCTCTGTAAAGGCGAGAAAGACCACCAAACACGCGGTTTCCGACTGGATGGATATTGAGAAGCAGCGTGGTATTTCCGTAACCTCTTCCGTACTTCAATTTGAATATAACGATTACTGTATTAACATTCTGGATACCCCCGGACACCAGGACTTCTCCGAGGATACCTACCGTACGCTGATGGCGGCAGACGCTGCCGTGATGCTCATTGACGGTGCAAAAGGTGTGGAGGCACAAACCCTGAAACTGTTCCACGTTTGTAAGATGCGGGGCATTCCGATTTTCACCTTTATCAATAAAATGGACCGTGCTGCCAAAAATACCTTTGATTTGATGCAAGAATTAGAAGACGTACTGGGCATCCACTCCTATGCCATGAACTGGCCCATTGGTATTGACGGTGACTTTAAGGGCGTTTACAATCGCCATGAAAAGCAAGTTGAATTATATGACGGCGGTAACCACGGTCAGAGTTTTGTAGACTCTGTATCCGGCAGCGTAGATGACCCCGTTTTTGCGGATTTGTTGGGAGAATATTACCATTCTCGTCTAATGGAAGAAATTGAACTTTTGGATATGGCAGGGGATACGTTTAGTGTGAAAGACGTGCTGGAATGCCGTTTGACGCCCATCTTCTTTGGTTCTGCTATGACCAACTTCGGCGTAAAAACGTTCCTGGAGCACTTTATCCAAATGGCGCCTTGCCCAGACGAAACATTTGCCGGGGACAAACTGGTAAACCCTGTGGAAACGCCTTTCTCCGGATTCATTTTCAAAATTCAAGCCAATATGAATCCGGCCCACAGAGACCGTCTTGCCTTTATGCGGATTACTTCCGGTAAATTTGAGAAGGGTATGGAAGTGTGGCATTCCAAAACGGGCAGAAAACTTCGCCTGACCCAGCCTACGCAATTCATGGCCCAGGAAAGAACGATTATTGATGAAGCCTATGCCGGAGATATTATCGGTTTGTTTGACACAGGTCTTATGGGGATCGGCGACACGCTGAGCCTGAATAATAACCTGAAATTTGACGGTATGCCCGTGTTCCCCTCGGAGCACTTCTGCCGTGTTCAATTTGCAGACTCTATGAAGCGCAAACAATTCCAGAAAGGGATTGAGCAGCTTGCAGAGGAAGGTGCCATTCAGGTATTTAAGCAGATTGATATCGGTATTGAAACGTTGATCATCGGCGCCGTAGGCGTGCTGCAGTTTGAAGTGCTGGAACACCGTTTAAGAGGGGAGTACGGCGTTGAAATTCGCATGCAAACGCTGCCGTACCGCTATGCGCGGTGGATTGAAGACCCTGCTACAGACCCCCGTAAATTAACCCTGAGCTCTTCGACTTTAGCAGTTACGGACAAGGACGGTTCCAACGTGTTGCTCTTCGAAAATGAGTGGGGCATCGATTGGGCCAAGGACAAGAATAAAGGACTGGGACTTTTGGACTGCAAACGGTAAGATACCGGGTAAAATGCAGGGAAAAAGGGCTTGCGTTCTTCCCGGAAATTTGATACAATCAAGCAGATGTGGATAGAAATCCCATTTTACACTGTAAGTGGTAGAAATTTTATTGAAGGAGATGTTCTTAAATGCCATTGGTTACATCTAAGGAAATGTTTGAGAAAGCGTACAAAGGCGGATATGCAATCGGTGCTTTCAACGTAAACAACATGGAAATTGTACAAGCGATTACAGAAGCTTGCCGCGAGGAGAAGGCTCCCGTAATTTTGCAGGTTTCTAAAGGTGCACGTGCTTATGCAAACCACACCTACCTTGTTAAGTTGGTTGAAGCAGCTGTTATTGAATGCCCGGAGATTCCCGTAGTTCTTCACTTGGATCACGGTCCGGATTTCGAGACTTGTAAAGCTTGTATCGACGGCGGTTTCACTTCCGTTATGATCGATGCTTCTTCTAAGCCTTTTGAAGAGAATATTGAAATTACAAAGAAAGTTGTTGAGTATGCACATGCTCACGGCGTTGTAGTAGAGGCTGAGCTTGGAACTTTGGCCGGTATCGAAGACGAAGTTAAGGTTGAAGAAGGCTGCGCTTCCTACACACGTCCTGAGGAAGTTGAAGAGTTCGTTTCCAGAACAGGTTGTGACTCTCTTGCAATTGCCATCGGTACTTCTCACGGTGCTTACAAGTTTAAGCCCGGTACGAAGCCTCAGCTTCGTTTCGACGTACTTCACGAGTGCGAGAAGAGACTGCCCGGTTTCCCCATCGTTCTTCACGGTTCTTCTTCCGTACCCCAAGAGTACGTTAAGATGATCAACGAGAACGGCGGCGCTATGCCCGGTGCAATCGGTGTTCCTGAGGAGCAACTTCGTCAGGCTGCTGCTTCTGCAGTATGTAAGATCAACATCGACTCTGACCTTCGTTTGGGTATGACCGGTACGATCCGTAAGTTCTTCAATGAGCATCCGGACAAGTTCGACCCCAGAGAGTACTTGAAACCCGCTCGTGCAAACATCAAAGAAATCGTTCGCCACAAGTTGGTTGACGTTCTTGGCTGCAGCGGCAAGGCATAAGATCATTGAATCGATAATTAAGAAATGTCTGCCTCTTGACTATAATAAAAGTAGTTGAGAGGCAGTTTCTTTTTCTGTGGTTACAAGTCTCATACTTTTTCGAGAAAAGGAATGGGTCCCGCTTTTTTATTGCAAACATACTGGACTTTTATACTGAATTGTTGTATGATTTCGCTATTAGATCAATACGTTTGAAGGAGTTCTCGCAATGCAGGAGAATACAATCAACAGAGAGATTACCATCCCCGGAAAGACTGCCTTGGTGCAGGAAAATAGTTTTATCGGACAAGCGCCGGAGACAACAGCGTTGCCTTCTTTCACGGCCATTCGGCATCAGTTGCCGCAGCCTGTTTGGGAAGGTCACCAAGACTATATTGCCTGCTACTACCGTGCGTGGGAAATTGCTTTTGGGAATTT
>JAGBGO010000057.1 GCA_017935905.1 Clostridia bacterium
TATAGTCCGAGAAACGTTTTCCCGCCACCGTTTCCACAACGCCCGCCAAAACATCGTGGCACAGACTGTATTGAAAGGCCGTGCCCGGTTCAAAGTGCAAAGGTTTCTTGGCAAGGGAATTCACGATATCCAAAGTGGAAGCGTCCTCGCCCTTTTCCGAAAGCACCGCTTGGGTAGGCGCTGTATATAAATCATAGTCAAAACCACCGGTCATGGTAAAAAGATGGCGTACGGTAAGAGGCGTTTCCACCGGCACCAATGTGTCCCCCTCTTTGCGCATTAAATTCCGGAATGCGGGCAAATAGTTGGCAACCGGCGCATCAACGTCCAAAAGACCGTCTTCGTACAGGCGAAGGGCAGTGGTTACCGTCAGGGGCTTAGTGGTAGAGTACAGGTAAAATAACTGCTTCTCCCCTACCCCAAAATGGTTTTGATACAAAACACGATAATCCCGGGCTACAATAATATCGCAACCGGGAACACCGCATTCTTTCATAATATGTTCTTGTAAATACCCGGCAATAGTGTCTTCTCTCATACGCCTCACCTTACCTTACAGAATTTATAAGTTATCTATATAATCGCAGGCAGCCAGTGCCGCAATAGCACCGTCGGAAGCAGCGGTTGCCACTTGGCGAATTTTCTTTGACCGACAGTCTCCTGCAGCAAAGATTCCATTTCCTGCAGACAGCATATTGGCCTCCGACACGTCCGCATAACCCCAGTCATTTAAGGGCAACACGTTTGCAAAAGGCTCATTTTGGGGCACCAAACCGATGGCCACAAACAAGCCGTCTACGTCCAGGTGATCCCGGGCACCTTGTAAATCCACACCGGTCAGGGAGTCGCCTCCGGTGAAACCGGTGACCACGGTACCTAAAAGCACTTCTACGTTGTCTTTGGCAGCCAATTGCTCTTGCAATTTCTCTTCGCCGGTGAGTTTCTCCAAGTTCTGAATCACGTACACTTTGGTGGCAAGTTCAGAAAGGAGGAGCGCTTCCTGCAGGGCAGAGTTTCCGCCGCCCACAACGCCCACCACTTTGTTCCGGTAAAATGCTCCGTCACATACAGCACAGAAAGAAATGCCTTCTCCTATGTACTTTTCCTCATTGGGAAGTCCCAACAAACGGTGGCGGGCACCGGTAGCAACAATCACCGTTTTACCCGTAAAATCTCCGTCATCCGTCACCACAATCTTCACAGCGCCTTCGTCCCGAATTTCCAGCACTTCACAGGACTCCACGTCGGCACCTTGTGTCATCACTTGATCTACCATCTTCTCCGCAAATTCGTTGCCCGTAAGGGAAACAAAGCCGGGGATATTCTCCACTTTGGGAGAATAGGTAATCTGACCGCCGAAGGTTCCCTTATCGATCACTAATACACTTTTATTAGCTCTTAAACCATAGAGTGCAGCGGTCAGCCCCGCAGGGCCGCCGCCGACAATAATCATATCATATACCATATTCTTCTCTACCCTTACGCGTTCAGCATTTTCTTAATATCCGATACGCCGGCTGCTTTAGAAACAACCTGTCCGTCCTTGACCACTACCAGCGTAGGCGCTTGTTTAACCCCAAGAGCCGTTGCAAGTTCTGCGTGCTCGTCAGCGAGGAGCTTGGTGTAGGCAAAGCCTGCTTTGTCTAACTGAGCGCATGCAATCTTACAATTGGGGCAAGTTGCGGTGGTGAACAGGTATGCGCCGTCTGCCGGGCCTTCTGCTTTAGGGGCTTCCTCGCAGCATGCACAGGCTGCATCCGGGCAACCGTTTCGGGTCAGTTTAGACTTTTCAATGTTGTAAACCTTACGGTCTTTGTACTCCTGGGTCTTACCGTCGTTCCAGTTTTGAACGGGACGGTAGTAACCGGTAATACGGCTGTAAACTTCTGTTTGTGCGCCGCACTCAGGGCAGGTGTACTGCTCCCCTGCCAAGTAACCGTGAGACTTACATACAGAGTACGTAGGAGACAAGGTGTAGTAAGGCAGTTTGTAGTTCTCTGCAATTCTGCGCACCAATGTAGCCGCTGCTTTCCAATCGGGAAGCTTCTCACCTAAGAACGCGTGGAATACGGTACCGGAAGTATAGAGGGTCTGCAAATCATCCTGAATATCCAATGCAGAGAAGATATCCTCGGTGTACCATACCGGCAAGTGAGAACTGTTGGTGTAGTACGGTGTCTCGTCTGCATTTCTTGCAGCGGTGATAATATCCGGATATCGCTTCACGTCGTGCTTTGCCAAACGGTAAGAGGTAGACTCTGCAGGCGTTGCTTCCAAGTTGTACAGATCGCCGTACTCTACCTGGTAGTCGGACAAACGCTCTCTCATATGATTGAGTACGTCCTGCGTAAACTTCTGTGTCTTCTCGCTCGTCATATCGGCGCGAAGCCATTTTGCGTTAAGACCTACTTCGTTCATACCCACCAAACCGATAGTAGAGAAGTGATTGCCGAAGGTGCCCAAGTAACGCTTGGTGTAGGGATACAAACCGGCTTCTAACAACTTGGTAATAACGGTACGTTTCACCTTCAAAGAACGAGCGGAAATATCCATCAAGCGATCCAAACGAGCATAGAAGTCTGCTTCGTCTTTCGCAAGGTATGCAATTCTGGGCATGTTGATGGTTACAACGCCTACGGAACCGGTGCTCTCGCCGCTTCCGAAGAAGCCGCCGGACTTCTTTCTGAGTTCACGAAGATCCAGACGGAGACGGCAGCACATACTGCGCACGTCGCTGGGCTCCATATCGCTGTTGATATAGTTGGAGAAGTAAGGCGTACCGTACTTAGAGGTCATCTCGAACAATAAGCGGTTGTTCTCCGTATCGGACCAGTCGAAGTTCCGAGTAATGGAGTAGGTCGGGATCGGATACTGGAATCCTCTGCCGTTAGCATCGCCCTCGATCATGATTTCGATGAAGGCTTTATTGACCATATCCATTTCCTTCTGACAGTCTTTGTACTTAAAGTCTACTTCCTTGCCGCCGATGATACAGTTGAGTTCTGCAAGGTCATTGGGAACGGTCCAATCCAAGGTGATGTTGGTAAAAGGAGACTGTGTTCCCCAACGGCTGGGCGTATTCACACCGTAAATGAAAGATTCAATGCATTTCTTTACTTGATCGTATGACAAGTTGTCTACCTTGACAAACGGAGCAAGATACGTATCGAAGGAGGAGAAGGCTTGCGCGCCTGCCCACTCGTTCTGCATAATGCCCAGGAAGTTTACCATCTGGTTACAAAGGGTTGCCAGATGCTTTGCAGGTGCAGAAGTGATCTTACCGGAAACACCACCCAATCCTTCTTGAATGAGCTGTTTCAAAGACCAACCTGCGCAATAACCGGTAAGCATGGACAAGTCGTGAATATGAATGTCTGCATTGCGGTGCGCGTCTGCAATATCTTGGTCGTATACTTCGGAAAGCCAGTAGTTGGCGGTAACGGCACCGGAGTTGCTCAAAATCAAACCGCCTACGGAATACGTAACCGTGGAGTTCTCTTTAACACGCCAGTCGTTAATCTGCAAATAGTTGTCTACAATCTTCTTGTAGTCTACCAGCGTAGTGCTTAAATTACGAACTTTCTCTCTTTGTTTTCTGTAAAGGATGTATGCCTTAGCAACTTCATCGTAGCCGGCTTTAATCAACACAGACTCTACGCTGTCTTGAATATGCTCTACCGAAATACTGTTGTTCTCAATCTTGGGTTCAAACTCTGCTGTAACCTTTAACGCCAGGAAATCGATAATATCCTGATTGTAATTCTTCTCGCAGGCATCGAATGCTAAGATAATCGCGTCGCTGATCTTCTTAATATCAAAGCCCACAATCTTCCCATCTCTTTTGGTAACGCTGTACATTGTAAATTCTCCTCCTTAAATAGTGGCGTAGGGACAATATACCATATATATTGTACGCTGTCAACACATATATTTCTATATATTGTGTTTTTTTAGAAAACGGCAAATTTGAACTGTAAGCGTATCCAAAAATAAAATTTGCGGTATCCACGCACCTTTTTTAGGTTGGTTTAGATACCGCATACAGTCTTGTATAAAACTATGCGCGAAAATTTAGAATTCTCCATAGTCCGTTTCATAGTAGTACCAACGATTTTGGGACAATGGTACCGACTTGACCAGGGCCTCAATCCATAAATCCGCATCTTCTTCGATCAAATAAGCAAGGCCTCTGCTTCGTTCACCGAAAGACCATTTTTCAAAATAAATCGTATTTCCGTTTCGACCAATCTTCTTATATCCCTTGATAGCGAAGCAGCGTTTCAGTGCTTGCAACACTTGTTTGTCCTCGATTTTATGACCGGCAACTTTCATATCATCCTTTTTGTAAGAAGCTTTGTTTATAAAAATTTTCGTATCTTCGGATGCCACAAAATAATCGATAATCAAACGAAAATCCTCTTTATCATATTCATAAAGTTGCGTTGCCATATCTTGGTCGGGAGGCAAAACATAATATATCGTACATTGGCGAATGCCTAGAACAATGCATAGCAAGAGAACAAAACACAGGATAAAAGTAATCATTTTCTTACGTTTTCTCATGTTATATCATCCTTTCAAACCAGTACGCCATATAACCCATTTGTGTATAATCCCAGTCGCCAATTTCATTATAAAAGTACAGTTCTCCTACGGTTAGAGAAGTTTGTCTTTTCTAAAGTTATACGATGCTACTTGCAAGCCGCCGTCCATAAGCCCAAGAAAACGCATACCGTTTCCCGTTATAGTAACTCAGCGGGTTGCCCACGCTATCGTAGGTTATCCCCTCCCCGTCGTACCCGGTTAACAAATCACCCCAATTGGTGTCTCCATAGGTGTAATTCGTCGTAGTACTGTTTGATACTGTACCATTATTATACACGGAATAAAAGTAATGTAAAATACAGTTAGATAAATAAAACTACTTCCGTATTATTTTCCAACGGGCAAAATAGCAATTTTTGCCAGTGACGTCAAAATGTCTAAAGTAGTTGTCAATTGATTATGATAACTTTCATATCGCATTTTGCTCAACCAAGGGAAGCAAAAAACTTGTTTGCCTTCACAATATCCGATTGCAGCCATCATACGAAAAATCTCATTTCCTACTTGCGAAAGCGGACGTTCAAACCGCTCTGCATCCAGATGAAACATTTCTCGAATTTCTTCTGCACTATCTACTATACCTGTTTCTTTTATCGACCTTTGAATCAATTGCCGTACTGTTTTTTCAGAGGAAAACAATGGATACATCCGATCCATATAACAAGTATATTGAGACAACTCCATTAACGTCATCTGTACTTGATTTACAACCGCTTCCGCAGGCATAAACAACTGCATATTTGACGAACGGTACGGATACATAGACATAAGATAACTAATCCCCCAATTTCCAGAATCAATTTCGCCATATAGATAATTTATACCTGTATGAATATCGATTTTTATATTTGGGTGCAAAATATCTACTGTTTGGTAAAAGGCAGATTCACATTGAATATATCCCTCGTTTTGTATACATATATTTGTAATCACTTTTACTCACCCCACAATTCTCGAATTTTCTATTTTAATAGGTCCTGGCCTAATACCCACCACCGGGTCATAATACCAACTTTGCAAGTAGTACAGTCCGTCTCGGCTGAGTTCTACTACAGACCCGGAGGGGTTGTCCCCCTCCGGAACACTGTTTTTCGATGTTTACTTGCCGAAAAAGAGAACGGAACGGGCCATGTGCCAGCAAGCATCGCGTTTGGTCACCCAAACACAGACTTGTTAAGAATATTCCTGAAACCTTTATTATTGAATTTGTGCTCAATGCAAAATGAGGTTAAAACGGATTTTTGGGGTCAAGTTTTCCTTCCCAAATTAGCAAAGTTCTTTTAGCTCCCATTGCGGCCATTCTTTCCTTGCCTCGACTAATTTTTTTAAGAATTTCGAGTGAGGTTGCGATATGAATATTCAAAAATAAACATTCTGTAGCTGCATCTTGTCGCACATACATATCGTTATGAGTTAATAAAGCGTGATACATTTTTTCTGCAAAATCACGATCCACATGTGCTCTTTCTTTTAGTGAATTTAATTTCTTTACGGCTCTATTGTGCGTAACAACGTTCTCTCTTGTATAATTCTCAGCTTTTTGACATAATTGTCCGCAGAGAGCAATATACTCATCCACAAATTTATTCAAATCTTTGCTCATACTTTTACTCCAAAATATCGTAATACCCAAATTCCCCACTTGTATTGTTGCTCAAAACTCATATCAATAAGCCAATCTCTAAAAACTTTCCCTCCAGTGTTGACGACTTGTTTATTTGGGATACTACTGTAAAAATTAGAAATCAACTGATGAACATCATCTGTAATGTTGATTACGTTATTTGAATTGTGAACCCAATATTTACTAAAGCCAGCACGAGAAGTCTTTATTTGACATTGCTCAACAATATGATGCCATTGTCTCCCTTTCCCGGCAGATCCTAACGAATTCTTAAGTGCTTTAAATGTTGAAAATCTTGCACCTCCGCCTTTAGTGATTGAAGTCGCAGCGGTTGCTACACCATATTTAGCAATTAACGCTCCGGCTCCCCAACCAACAAGCGCACCGACAGCACCACCAGCAACACCATAACCCACTACATATTTCCAGTATTTCCATCCGTCGCTGGGCGAGTAGCCTTTCTTGCTAGCTCTGTATACACCGAATCCGCCACCTGCTAAAAGTCCAATACCAGCACCTATAAGAACACAAGCCAGTGTAATGCTTTCACCGGTTTCATCTTTAAACATAACAGGATTATTAGCACAATAAGCGTATACATTGTAACCTAATAATCCAGCGCCTTCGTCAAAATCGCCATAATCAACATTAGGCTCTGGACTTATCCACCGACCGATCTCAGGATCGTAATAACGGCTGGATACATAATACAGCCCCGTCTCCGTATCATAATAATACCCACGGTACCGCATCGGATTGATATTCCCTATATGCCCCGCCGATGTTATCGCATTTCCACTTCCGTCCTTGATCGACAGAATCTTGCCCCATGTGTCATACGAATACTTACAAACCACGTTATTTGCCGTATCCCGAATTTCAAGAACGTCCCCTTGTAAATTCAAGACGTAATAGTACATCGTGGTAGTCGTACCGTTATGGTAGTACAGACGGAGCAGCGTTCCGTTCTCATCGTAAGTAAAACGAAGATAGGAATTGCCCCATGTTTCTGCAATCAACTGACCGCCATCGTAATAGTAAGTATGTTCCACACCATCCACAGTCTTGGATGGCGGTAAAACAAAAGATCTTTTTCCACTTGAATTCGTTCTCTAAAACACTAATATAATTTCAAAATGGCATACTTGCGTTTTAACCGTAAATGTATTTTAGCGTTATTTATAAAAACACCAAAGCATTGCCGACCTAAGCTCTATCAAAATTCCGAAACATTTTTTTCACCGCCTTTTGGGAAATATTTCCATTATGTGCAATCCCAACAAACAAATTATTAGATGCAAACAATTTATTTGCTGTAGCACTTAATCTGGTTATATCAATTTTATCATAATAATTTATACATTCTTCTATTGTTTCAAAATATCAAGGATATAAAAATCACGCCTTAAAAAAATTCATCAAGTCATATGAATTATCATAAAGTTGAATTCGATTCTCCGTTAGAAATGTTTTCGACATCAAGAAAGCTCGTTCCGGAATACGCTTACGAAAAGAATGAATTACATCAAATATTTGTCGAATACACTCTTTTGCATTTTCACTCGTTGCAGAGCATTGAATAATCAAACGATTTCCATTTCTAGAATGAACAATCGAGGAATATATTTCATTTGTAAGTGCAAGATTTTCTCTTAGAGAAATAGAAAGAACACTGCCATCGCCTTCTCCTAAAATACAGCTCAAAAACTCCACTTCGCACAAATTAAGATCCGACGATATATCGAAACTCATTAAAATATCCGTAACATCGTAATTGGAACGATAGAAAAAACAATCTTGAACACTATTTCTCTGATTAAACCGTACAGGATTACTTTTTACAAAATCACATACACCATAGCTATGATAAGAAGACAATTTTCTCACAATTGAACAATAACATTTTTCATCAAAAGCACCAGCAATAATAAATCCACTACGACCGACATCAAACACTTTTTTTCGATAATGTTCTACTAAGGATTTTGTCCAAAAACGTGTATTGCTTATATTTCCCTTAATGGGATATGAATAGGATGTTCCTTGATAATACTTTCGATCTGCAATTTTATAGAAATCGAAATAATTATCACACTGAATTTGATTGACCACGACATTCCTTTCTTCTCTTAAATCAGACGTATTCCACTTCTGTTCTTCAAAAACTTTCACTAAAATATCAAAAACTTGCAAGCAATATTTAGGTAGCACTGTAACATAAAAACAAATATGTTCCAAATAAGTTACGCCTCGAAGTGTCGTACCCATACATTCCAAGGTGCAATAAAGTTGTGCCTGCGGAATATCTCCAAGACGGCGAAAAAAGAGATGTTCCAAATAATGATAAATTCCACTTTGTGTTTTATTTAGGACATTCGGATCTACGGGGAAAACAACAGCCATTGTAACACTGTGAAGATCAGAGTTTTGGTAGCTATATAAAGTTAAACCATTATTTAATTTTTTTCTTAAATATTCCATATATGTTTCTCCCTTTGCATTATATTATGGTGCAGCTACATTTATAGGCATCGTCCACCACAGCGGAGGTAATAATGAAATCAAAAACCTAACTCCTCTATATAATACATACCCAACGCCTACGGAACCGACCGTAACACAAGCATCTGATATAAAATTACATGCTCCAGACCAATCCGTATTAAATTCACCAATATATATATCTGGAGCGGGTGCAGGTTCAGCCTCTATCGCAAAAACATCCGGATGTGGTGTAGGAGTAACAACATCCGTATGATAACGATTTCCTTTGGGTACTCTACTATGCTCCTCGCCATTTTGATGTCCTACATTTCTTTCACGTGCTCCTGATTGTTGACGATTTTCCGAGCCTTTTCTAGGATCTTTTCTTGGACCTTTATTTTCTTTTTTTCGAGACAACTTTAGTAAGCCATTGATATCCCGTGGCACTAACTCTCCGTCAGGAGATGGAAACTCAATCGCTTCCCAAAAATAAGTACCCAATGTATCTTCATACACCACAGGATTGTTTCCACAATACGCAAACCGGTTATATCCAACCAATCCTTGTCCTGTAGATATGTAAGAATCCGGACTAATAAACCTACCCACCACCGGGTCATAATACCGACTTTGCAAGTAGTACAGCCCCGTCTCCGTATCATAATAATACCCACGGTACCGCATCGGATTGATATTCCCTATATGCCCCGCCGACGTAATCGCATTTCCGCTTCCGTCCTTGATAGACAATATCTTGCCCCATGCGTCGTACGAATACCTACAAACCACGTTATTCGCCGTATCCCGAATTTCAAGAACGTCCCCTTGTAAATTCAAGACGTAATAGTACATCGTGGTAGTCGTACCGTTATGGTAGTACACGCGAAGCAGCGTTCCGTTCTCATCGTAAGTAAAACGAAGATAGGAATTGCCCCAGGTTTCTGCAATCAACTGACCGCCATCGTAGTAGTAGGTATGTTCCACACCATCCACAGTCTTGGTCAGCCGGATGCCGTCCATATTGTACGTATAGGTATTTGTCTTTCCATCTACGATGCTACTTGCAAGCCGCCGTCCATAAGCCCAAGAAAACGTATACCGTTTCCCGTTATAGTAACTCAGCGGGTTGCCCACGCTATCGTAGGTTATCCCCTCCCCGTCGTACCCGGTTAACAAATCACCCCAATTGGTGTCCCCATAGGTGTAATTTGTCGTAGTACTGTTTGATACTGTACCATTATTATACACGGAATACGTCTTGCTGACAAGATTACCGGCTTGGTCGTAGGAATAAGTCACTTTTGTGCCAATTCCCGTAACGTTTGTATAAATCGTTTCACTGGTCATCTGACCTAACGCATCATACGTGTACAACCGTGTTTCACTACCGTCATTAATAGCGGTAATATTCCCCAAACCATCATATGAGTAATAGATTGTAAACTGCTCCGTATCACCCACACTAAAAGTAACTGAAGAAATCCGCATAGACGTACGTTCTTCGGATGTCCAATATTCGTACTCCATGTGGACTGCTCCGCCGCCATGATTAACACTGCGTTTAATTAAGCGATCGTAGCCATCGTAGGTAGGGGTTAAAATAGTATCATTTTCAGTAGTCAGATTTTCAATACGACCATAACGATTATACGCAACTGCCATATCCTGCGTACCTAAACCGGAAATGGTACGAGAAATGCCGGACATACGGCCGTCATCGGTATACGAATAGACAACTTTCATCAAAACCGTTTCATCCGACAGAATACGATATTGACGCATACGACCTACATTGTCATATTCGTACAGATATTCCAAGCCGGAGGCATTTTCCTTGTAAGAAGATACGTTACCAAGACCGTCATAGGTAACCGTATAAGCCTCTACGCCGTTATAAGAAACAGAAGAAACGCGACCATAGGCATCGTAAGTATTAGTAATATAAGTACCATCTGCATAATCCGTACGAAGCAGTTTTCCGCCCCGAGCATTATACGTATAAGAAGCCAGCGGTGTAGTTTGGTTCCCAATGCGAACAGAGGTCGTTTGATGGAAATCGTTGTAGGTAAAATGGTACGTAGTTGTTTCCGTGTCTATCCGGATTAAACGATTCTGTGCATCATACGTATACTGTACCTCCTGTTCGCCCGTATCCGTCACGCCGTCTTTATCTAAATCCGCAAATACGGAAGTAAGCTTGCCGGACAAATCATAGAGATAGGAAGTCCGGTTTTGATTGGCATCTATGATATAGTTTAGAATACCCGTGGCATATTCATAATTGTAAGTTGTGGTTCCGTGTACAGTGGTCTCTGATTTTAGAAAATTTCCGTAATAATCATATTCATTACTTTGCGTAATTAATTGGAAACCTTCATAGGGCTGCAATACTTGCCCCCACACACGGCCGTATTCGTTATAGTTATAACTTGTTTGTACACCGCTGGGTGCCGTTACAGTTTTCACTTGATGGGTCGAATCAACGCCTTGTACGTGATAGTCATACTCGTATTCCAAATCAATGGAATGTGCCTTCATGGTTATCAAATCAGAGTCGCTATACGTCATCGATTGATGGTTACCGGATGCCGATTTATCATCCGTCAGATAACCTTGATCATTGTATTCATAGAAATCCACCGGCTCTATAATCAAAGAGAAGTTCTCAAATATTGCTGTACAGGCGTTATAACTCAAATAGGCGGACAACGTAACTGACGTAATCTGTACATCTTCCGATTTGGGCAGAATTGCACCGGAAGCAAACTGCCAATCGTTCCAAATATTAATGTTAAAATCAACATACTTGGTTTCCGACGTTCCATCGCTGTAGTTGAGTACCACTTTAATCCCAAACCGTCTCATCTCATGGGCATAGCTACTGTTGTAACTGGTGATACCGTTATCCGTGTGATACACAGCATTGCCTTTCCCCATCCAGATACAACCAAAGAAGTCCGTTTTCCAGAAATATTTAACGGAATCGTTTGAGAAATAGAGCGTTCACTGTCAATATTCCCCGTAAGACTGCCATAACTTCCCGTACCGGAATAAGTCCAACCGGTATTTCCATAAGTAAAGCTACCATCTTGCACTAAATTATAAGCAGAGGAGGCGTCGCCCTTCTCCAATTGAATTGCGTCAAAGTAGACCGTACCCGTACAGTTAACAGCTTCTAACGTTACTATAATAACAGACCGTACATCTGCATAGGCCGTAGCTGTAATCCGTTCCCATCCAAGATTTGTATCCGTCGTTCCGGAAAGCAAAATACTGGATTGGCCATTGACAGTAATCTTAACACCACCGGTTTCATCCAAAGGTGTGATTCCCTCCATTTTCACGTATGCAGATACGGTGTACAATCCGTTCTCATTTTCAATATTCACCTGTTGCGTATAACTGCCGCTGCCTCCATTTGCGGGAAGTTGAATGTGCAGCGAATTGTTACCATAATAAGCATAGGCACTGCTAACACCTGCGCTTCCGCCGGATGTAACAGAGGACGTCCAAGCATTCGTAGATTCACAATTACCATTCAGTAATAAATTTTGTGTGTTTTTACCCGACGAAACCGTACTGTCCACTTTATTTTTCTTACGCAAACTTGTTCCGGTTTCATTGTCGTTGTAATCTGTGTAACCGGCGCCATAAAGTGTCCAGCCTTCTAAATCTGTAACATAATTTTGTACTGTTCTACCTTCATCATCGAAGATATATACATTCAGATAATCATCCTCGGTGAGAGGCATATCGTCGCTGCCACGGGTTTGCACCGTAGTTTTTTGATACTGATACGTAATATATCGTTCGTCTTCAAGGAGACCATCACCGCGAGTGACTTCAATACACCATACTTTATTTCCACTGTAACTATAAAAAACGCATAAACCATTGGTAACATCCGTAGCTTCCATCAATTTACCGTCTGAGCCGTACCGATATGTGGCTCTTTCTCCAGTAGAATAGCGTACTTCTACCAAATACTTACTGGCACCGGTTGTAGCGGTTCCGTTGTAAGTATCTGCATACAAATATTCTACGTACTTCGTGGTGTCTCGACCGTTGATCACTTTAATTAAAGCGCCCGCCGTATTATATTGCAACGTAAATTCCGTAAGGGCAGTTTCGTTGCCCACCGGAACGTACGTAACTGTTATGGGATAACCGGCATCATTGTAGACAATGTTCTTCCGATTGCCCACTAAATCTTCAATGGTCACAAGCCTGCCTTGACTGTCAAACAATTTTTTATTGTTATAGTCATCATACAGAATAAAACTACCGTCTTCTAACGGGACAAGCGACAAGTGAGCTCCGTCATCACTTTGATAAACGTCCGCGCCAAACGTAGCATAATACCGCTCCGTACCATCTCCATCGTGATATACGTACCAAGGCTCCAATCGTCCGCTGTCTTCTGTGTACTGCAAAGTGATCGTCTCTAAAATATTTAATTTCCATCCATAACCTGTTTTAACCGGAAAAGCTAACGTATGAGGTGCATTCACGTTCCCGGAATTTCCGGAAAATTGCATACCTTTTTGTGCGCCGTTATATACGAGACCGATATTAAACGGCAAGATATCTCCTGCGGAAGTAATACCCGGTTGCGCAAAAAGCAGATTGCCACTATATAGATTTACATAGCCGTTGCCGGCGTTTCCAACAGCTTCTGTATCGTAACTCCATAAATCCTCCAAGCCACGGTTGTCTCGGTAATAAAGCATCATCGTTGGCTTTTGAAAATCGTCTACGTTTGGATCATTGCTGGAAATAAAAGATACTTGTCCGTACCGGCTTTCCGGTTCTGTGTGAAGCACAATGCCGTAATTACTACTTGTATTCTCATACCAATTGCGGGTTGCCGATGTAATATCAAAGTAGCAAAATCTGCGAGCAGAAGCAGACGTTACCGTTGCATAGTCTAAGGGATCCGTATTAAATGTTGGTTGATTATTCCATGTAACTGTCCCATCGTCCCAAGACGAAGTTACCTGATAAGCGCCAATATGCAAATAGCTATTTGTACTATTATAAGAATACCATAAGTCAGGCGGCACCTGTCTTACGGACAGCACTGCGGATACAAGTTCCGCTGAATCCGGAATAGGCGGCAGATTGTTGACTTTAATATAGGTGCGCATCGTTTGAAATGTGCTTCCCGATGCATAACCCGCCATTAAAATATTGTACCATTTTGTATTTAAAGTAGGATTTCCTTGCAGTACATGGGCATCCTGCACTGTGATAGAACTAGACGGGTCTTTTTGAAATGTTGGATCAATGGTAACCGGGTAAACTCTTTCCGGGTCGTTCAGCCATTCAGCATCTGCTTGTATCGTCAGATATACGCCGCCTGTACAAGGTGTGAGGGTATAAGTCACTTGATCAGAGTGACGATTGTGCGCATCAAACATATATCCTTTCGGAATGACGCACTCAATAACATCGCAGTCCACACGCACAAGATGAATATCTCCATTCTCTTGTAATTCAGCCTCCACGCCGTTCAACGTAAGCTTAAAGCGCCAGCGATTCTGCGCAGGTGGCATACTTAAAATAATACTTTCTTTAATATTATTTCCATACACGGTGTAATCCAGTGTGGTATTAGATAATACATTGCCATAGGAAAGTGTAGCCGTTGACTTTCGCAAATCTGTCATTTCTTCTAATTTAGTCGCATAAGTCTGCACGGTTTCCCGGGCTTGAATGGTTGCCGCAACTTGTTTTTGCACAAGTTCAACTTGATCTGTTGCAGAAATAACAGAAGATACCGGCAAATCCACAAGCGCTACTTGTACTGAATAATTTTCCTCTCCAAAAGTGAAAATACCATCTTGAATCCCATTCGATGCAAAAGCAATGTTCATATTGCTTTTAGTAGGCGTATATACCGTTTTCCCTCGAAGGGATGCGGTCTTAAACGTATTGTCGTATTCTTCGTATCCATCTTCTGTCTTATAATGGACGTCATAGGCATACAAAGCCGCACGGTAAGACCCGTCAGACATTCTAAAATATTTTGTATTTTCAGTTCTGTTTTCTTTAACTTCCCAAAGAACCTCTGCTTCGCCAGACGATGACACTGAAAGCTTCTCTGTACCGGTATCCTCGGAAGTCAAAACGCCGGGATTGTACAACAAAGATTCTGCTTGAACCAATAATCCTTTAGGCACTAATTGCAATACTAAAATCACAGTTAACATCAATGCCAAGGTTCTACTTGCTCGCTTACTCATACAATACGCCTCCTATGAAAGATATAGAGTTTTTGAGTTGTCTATATTCTATCAGAGGAAATATATAATTGTCAATATTTGTATAAAAAAAAACGGGCTTTACAGCCCGCGAAGTTGTGTATTTGGTAGTATTTTACAGGCTTTTGCCTGCATCTCCTCCATTGTTTCTTTCGGCACTCCGTGAAGATCCGGGCATAAAAGATTGCCGGAATCCACAAAATTTTGAAGAAAATATTTTGGCGCACCTTGGATCCATTGGGCAATGGCCTCAATATCTTGTACTCGGTGGAATTCCTGTACAACGGTGGTACGAAACTCGTAGTCCACGTGGTTCTCTAACAAATATTTTACCGACGCTTCCACGGGGGCGATATCAAAATCTGCCTTTCCCACTGTCTCGGCGTACCGTTCTTTGCGGTTTTTAATATCCATGGCCACGTAGTCCACCAGCCCGGCATCCACCAAAGAGCGCAGGCGATCGGGGAAGCTGCCGTTGGTGTCTAATTTCACCGCAAAACCCATTTTACCCACTTCCCGGATGAAATCCTCAATATCCGGCTGCAGCAGCGGCTCGCCACCGGTGATGCACACGCCATCCAAAAGACCTTGGCGCTTCTTCAGCGTCGCCAAAATGGTATCGGGATCGTACGTTTCCTCCTCGCCCCGCACAAGGCCTGCGTTGTGGCAAAAGGGGCACCGGAAATTACAGCCCCCTGTAAAAATGGTGCAGGCGACTTTCCCGGGATAGTCTAATAAGGTTAATTTCTGAAATCCTTGAATATTCATCGCTTAATGACACGTACAATTGTCGCCGCAACCATGGCCGTCTTCGTGATGATGGTGGTCACATTTGGCATCGGGATCGTATACCAGGCTGCCGGCTAAGAATTCCAGCACGGCCGCGTCGGCGCCGCCTTGCACACCGCCGTAGATTTTGATTCCCACTTGGGCAAGGGCAATTTGAGCGCCCATACCGATGCCGCCGCAAATCAGCACGTCCACTTTCTCGGCCGCTAAGAATCCGGAAAGGGCGCCGTGGCCGGCACCTTGGGTGGGTACAATTTTTGTAGAGAGGACTTTACCGTCCTCCACGTCATACATTTTAAACTGGGCGGTATGGCCGAAATGGCCGAACACCAAGCCGTTTTCATAAGGAACTGCGATTTTCATTTAGGTTAAGACTCCTTTCGTCGGGATGTAGATAGTATAACATAAAAAAAGAATATGCGAGCATTTCTATTGCATACTTTTTTGTTTTTTTAATTTTAGAATGGAAAATTGCCTTTTGAGGAGAAAAAATCCATTCTATTTTAAATTTTTTCAAAAAAAGTATGACTGCCGGCACCAATCGTATCACGGTAAAATATATTCCATCCCAATTTTTTGCGGAACCAGGCCGCAAGACTCGTAGAATTTCAAGGCAGAAGGATTACAACTCCACACGTTTAAGGTAACGTTGTAGCAGCCCTGCTCCCGGGCAAACGCCACGGCAGCTTCGTAGAGTTCCCTGCCGATGTGCTTGCCCCGAAGGCCCTCATCCACACATAAATCATCAATATACAACGTTTTAATATCCGTCAGTATGGAATTGTCCACGTGCTGCTGTAAAATGCAAAAGCAATATCCCTGTACCCCATCCTGTTCATCCACGCACACCAAAATAGGCCGTCGGGCATCTCGAAGCAGTTCTTTCAGTTCCGCCTCTCCGTATTTTCTGCCAATCTTGAAAATATCCGGTCTGCCTTGGTGATGCACAAGGTCTACTTGGGATAACAAATCACTGATTTTGGGAATGTCTTTTTCTTGTGCAAATCGAATCATACCGTAATCTCCTTTTTAAACCCATGGGCACCGAATATTTGCCATTTGCCTGCCGTTAAACGTTCCAGAACGGCTTGCCGCTCCAGGGCGCACAGTTTGGGATCCGTGTCCACCGATGTCATCAAAATAGGGGCATATTGATTATATGCCGCCTGCTCCGACGTAAGTCCGTGCATGTTAATATAGACGTCACCGGTAATCGCAATGCGGTGCAGCGAATCAATCAATACAATTTCTCCCGGCAAGTGGCCACCTTGTCCTTCATAAACGTCAAAGTGCAATTCGCCAACGTCAAAAACACCGATGCTGGTAAGGGGAGATTCCAAATGCGGGACATCCTCCCAGGGCACCGTGATCGTCTCCGGATTCGCCGGCTGGTAAGAAGTAAGAATCTTACAGATATGAATATAGGGTTTATGCAAAGGATTCTGCTCCCGATATCCATTTTCCCCGGCGTACTCGCAAGCAAGACAGTGGGCCGTCTTGGCACTGGCAATGATTTCATCAAATAAAGGCAATAACCCGCAATGATCCACGTCCGCGTGAGTAACAAGAATCTTCTTGCGCAGTTGGGCGAAATTCGGAAGAATCCGACGGAAGATAGAAAGCATTTCTTCTTGATAACAGGCGTAGCCGCTATCAATAAATAAAACCTCGCCCTTACTTTGAATCACCATCGTATTGCTGCCGCAAGGCGGTTCAATCAACGTAATGACCGTATTTTCCCCCACGAAATGGGTGCTGATTCTGGGGGCAAAAGCACTGCCTTTGGAGGCTTTCAACAAATCTGCAAATTTGCGAATGCTGTCAAAAGTTCTGTAGGGGGACAAGCCCTGCTCGTCTAAAGTTTGCATAGCCAAATTCACGTGGACCAAAAGCGCCTGGCTCACCGTGTTAGAAAGTTCCATTGTTTGGGAAAGTCCCTGTACGTAATTATTGTAGAAAATACTGTTATCGTAAACCTTCTCCAAACTGTTATAATCGATCACACGTACTTTACAGAGTTGCTGGGCTTCTTTCAAAAATCGGGCAACCTTGTCAAAATCTTCTACGTACAGCCCCATTTTAAAATACTGATAATCCGTACCGTTTTCCTGGGAACTGATATAAGAAATATTAAAATTGAAATCCCGGATCAAGGTCAGCACGTCCGTAACGCTGCCGGGAACGTCCCGCAGGGTAAATTCAATTAAAACAATGCTGGTTTTCTTTGTATCATGATGTAAATACCCAATTTGTTCCAGTTGAGCATCGGCTTCTCTTAATTGTTCCTCTGTACCTTCGGCATCAATGAACAACATATGGGAGTCCACCGCTTTGTTGTAACTGACACGGGTAATGTTCACCCCCAAGGCAGCAAAACATTGGCTGGCTTTCAAAAAAGCACCGATATGATTGGGCATAGAAGTTGCATAGGTCTTTCTCATACCATTTTACACCGCACAATCGCTTCCGTTACGTTGGTCAGCACCAACTCACCGTGTTGATTACGAGCCTCAATAAATACGGTAACCAATCCGTTCTTGGGATTTCGCCGCATTAAATCCGTAATCGTGGCCGTTGCCGTCAGTACGTCTTCTGCAAAAACCGGTTTCAACCATTCAATCTTGGTGGATTTGCCCGCCAGCAATTCCTCTCCAAAGAAATCCATTTCCAGATATTTCGCCCACACCGCCATGAAAGACATCACACCGGGGGCAATCAACTTGCCAAAAGGCGTGGTCTTGGCGTATTCCTCATCTGTGTGCAGCGGAATATTGTCGTACTCCCGGGCAAAATCCAACATTTTTTCTTTGTCAATGACGGCGGGGGCGAGCTCCACCGTCATACCAATACGCAAATCATCAAAAAACATACGATCACTTCTTTAAGCCCAAACGCTCCACAGACTCGTCTCGCATCTTGTATTTCAAAATCTTACCCGCAGCGTTCATGGGGAATTCCTCTACAAACAAGAAATATTTCGGCACTTTGTGTCTTGCGATAGAGGCGTTGCCGTATTCCTTCATTTCATCGGAGTCCGCCGTTTCACCCTTATGCAAGATCACCCAGGCACAGCACTCCTCGCCGTATTTTTCATCGGGAACGCCCACTACCTGAACGTCCCGCACTTTGGGATTGGTTAAGTAGAACTCCTCGATTTCTCTGGGATACAAGTTCTCACCGCCGCGGATGATCATATCCTTCAAACGACCGGTCACTTTGTAGTATCCATCCGGGGTGCGCATACAAATATCTCCGGAATGAAGCCAACCTTCTGCGTCAATAGCTTGGGCCGTAGCTTCCGGCATTTTATAATAACCCTTCATAATGTTAAAACCGCGAGCCACAAATTCCCCGCTCTGACCATCCGGCAGTTCTGCTCCGGTCTCCGGATCGATAATCTTACACTCAACACCGGGGAATGCACTACCTACCGTTTCAACCCGGTGATCCAGATCTTCATTGACCTCACCCATGGTACAGCCGGGAGAAGCCTCCGTCTGGCCGTACACGGAAATAATTTCCCGCATATTCATTTCCACGCTGGCCCTGCGCATCAAGTCCGCCGGGCAGTTGGCACCGGCCATAATACCGGTACGCATATAGGAGAAATCCGTTTTGGCAAAATCCGGATGGTTAAACATAGCAATAAACATGGTGGGTACGCCGTTAAAGCAGGTAATCCGCTCGTCATTCACACAAGCCAAAGAAGACTTAGGAGAGAAATACGGAATGGGACACAGCGTTCCGCCGTGGGTCATCATGGACGTCATAGAAAGTACCATACCGAAGCAGTGGAACATAGGCACCTGAATCATCATACGGTCTGCCGTAGACAAATCCATGCGGTCGCCGATGGTCTTACCGTTGTTGACAATGTTTCTGTGGGTCAGCATAACGCCCTTGGGGAAACCGGTGGTACCGGAGGTGTACTGCATATTACATACGTCATCCGGTTTGACCAGCGAGGCCCGACGGCGCACCTCTTCCCGAGGCACCAAGGAAGAGCGAGACAGCATTTGCTCCCAGGTCAGGCACCCTTCCATAGAGAAGCCCACGGTAACTACGTTCCGAAGGAAAGGCAGGTTCTTGGAGTACAAGGGTTTGCCCGGTTCAAGGTCATGGAGCTCCGGACAGAGTTCGTCAATAATTTCTTTATAATTGATATCCTTGCAGAACTCAATCATCACCAAGGTATGGGTATCGGATTGTTTCAGCAAGTACTCAATTTCGTGAATTTTGTAGGCGGTATTCACCGTAACCAGTACGGCGCCGATTTTGGTAGTAGCCCAGAAGGTAATAAACCACTGGGGTACGTTGGTGGCCCAAACCGCTACGTGGTCTCCTGCTTTTACGCCCAAAGAGATCAAGGCAGCGGCACATTCATCTACGTCCCTGCGGAATTGTTCGTAGGTTCTGGTGTAGTCCAGGGTAGGATACTTAAAGGCATACTGGTCAGGATAGGTTTCCGCCATGGTATCCAGCACGTCAGAAAACGTGGCGTCGATGACGTCGTACTTCTTCCACACGAAAGTACCGGTGCGGGATCGGTTGTAGTAGGCGTGATCATACGTCTTCTTCTCCCGGTTCAGGGCGGAGATATAGTTGGTAAAATGGGTAAGCACAATGTCTGCGTCGCTGATTTCCTCGTTCCATGCCGCACAGATAAAGCCATCATAATTCAGCGAAGAAAGGGCGTTGATCAATTTCTCCACGTCCAAATCCCCTTCGCCGATTAAAACGGTCTTGCCGTCTTTCATATCTCCTAAACGCACGTATTTAATGTACGCACCCAACGTTTTAATAGTGGTTTCTGCCGTTTCTCCCGCGGTAAAATAGGTGCCGCGTACGTTCCAGGATGCACCAAGGGCTGCGGAAGCGAAATGGTTGATCAAGGCAATCACTTTCTCCGTGTCTGCAAGATAGCCCACGGTTTCCAGCAAAATATTTACGTCGGAAGCTTCTGCTTGGCGGATGGCATGCGCCATTTTACCGTCCAAAACGTCTGTAGAGGTTTCCGTCTCTACCCGAACAATGACGTTGGAAATGCCGGCAGATGCCGCCATATCTACGTACTTCTGGATCATTTCAGGGGTTGTTTCTTCCTGTTCAACGGACGTGGGCATCCGCAGAGCAGAAATTGCTAAATTGCGGTTTACTAATTTCCGTTTGGCATCCGCCATACGGTCTCTTCGCAGAATGCTGTCATAATGACTATTTCGTTCTTGGATGGCATCGTAGATTTCGAATCCTTTGAACCCGTAGTCGTAGGCATATCGGCACGTATCAAGAAAGGAAGCACGGCTTACGTTCTTGGTGGAAAATACAATTTTCATGTTATGCCTCCTCAAATACAATCTTGTTCAGTGCATTGATATATGCCCGAATACTTGCGGAAACAATATCGGTAGACGTACCGTTTCCGGAGTACAATTTGCCGTTGTTACGAAGACGTACCAATGCGGAGCCCAATGCTTCTTTGCCTTCCGTTACGGACTGCACTTGGAAATCATCCAGTTCATAATGGTGTCCGATACATTGCTCAATGGCGCGGAATGCAGAATCAATGGGACCTTCGCCGCCGCTGACACCGGAAATAATTTCATTGTTACATTTAAGTGTTACCTGAGACATGGATCCGGATACGTTGCTGCTGGTGGTGGTATACGTTTCAAAGTGATAGGTAGAAGGCGCTTGCATAGCAGAGCTTGCAATCAAGGCTTCAAATTCTTTTGCACCAACGGCCCCTTTCTTATCGCAAACGTGCTTCATGGCTTTGTATACGTTTCCAATATCCGAATCGGAAAGCTCGTATCCCAGCAAAGCGGCCGCCTGGGTAACTTGGGCTACGGTCGAATCTGCGTCCAATAAGATTTTCTTCTTCTCGCTGACGGTTTGCGCGTTTTCGTAGGACTCATGTTGGATGCTTGCCAGCATATCGTCTATACCGGAGTGAATTTTGGTGGTATTGACCTCAATTTTACCCTGAATTTGCGCACCGCAAGCGGTCATGGCATCGGAAATTTCTCCTGCCAGAAGGGCGTCTTTGCCAACCATGGCACATTTAAGGCCGTCTGCCCCGTTTTTAATGGCTGCAAAAGCGGCTGCAACCGCCATGTGGATTCGGTTGGATACTTGGGCATAAACAGGAATCTTCACAGCGTCTTTCACCATAGCAACCATTGCGCCGATATCCTTCGGAGTAGACGTTCCGGCGTCATCGCAAAGGGTAATCATACAAGCGCCGTTTGCTTCAGCTTCTTTTGCTGCTGCAACCAAGAATTCTGCATCTGCCCGGGTAGCGTCCAAAGCGGAGAATTCAACATCAGTGCAAAGTGCTTTTGCCGCTTGCGTTAATTCTGCAATCTTGGTCAGCATGGCGCCTTGCTTTACGTGATAGGTATATTCCATTTGAATGGTAGATACCGGCACTTCAATTTGAAGGCGCGGCGATTTAGCATCTTTCACACATTCCCATGCAGCCTTCATTTCTTCTTGGGAAAAGCCCACCGGAATCGCCAGTACGGCATGCTGCACGTTCTGTGCAATGGTTTTATAAATAATGGTGTCTTCACGAAGGGACTTAATTGCAGGTAGTTCAATGGCATCTGCGCCTAAGGCGTCTGCGCAGTTAGCAATCGCGGATTTCTCCCGAAACAAGAGGTTTACCGCACGGTCGGCGGAAAGCTTCTTCAGTGTGATGTCTGCAACGTTGATTTTCTTCATTTTGAAAACTCCTTTCAATTTCCTCAATTTCCAATGATATAAATATGGTTTGCTTTCCAACAAAAAAACGTTCCCGTCTCTTTGTTGATTGAAAGAGACGAAAACGTTGAATTTCTCTGTTTCCGCGGTACCACTCTTCTTCACCCGAAATCGGATGCCCTTTAGATGCCAGCACATCTCAACTCTGTTACGGGAGTACCCGTCTGCCACTACTCTTGTCTTTCGCGGCAACCGCTCCACGGCGAGTTCAGTAAATTTCTTCCGGCGTCTCGCACCAACCGACGTCTCTCTGTAGGTCGAACATTCACCTAATACTCCGCTTCATCGCGTTTGTATGCGGGATAGTATAACGAATTATTGAAAATTTGTCAACAGTTTATTTTGAAAAATTTCATGTGGGTCGCCGGGTACAGCAAACCGGCATTTTACGACCTCACGCGGGTCGCAACACACAAAATCCGGCGTTTCACGACCCAGGCCCCACTCCGCACGCCTCACTCAAGCTCCGTAATCTCATGATATAAATCCGCGTAGCGCCCGCCTAAAGCCAGTAATTCCTCGTGGGTGCCCCGCTCTACGATGCGGCCCTGCTCCAAAACCATAATGGCATTGGCCTTGCGCACCGTGGACAATCGGTGGGCGATGACAAACGTGGTGCGGTCTTCCATTAAAGCATCCATACCCGCTTCAATATGTCGCTCCGTGCGAGTATCTACAGAACTGGTGGCCTCATCCAAAATTAAAATCGGCGCGTGGCTGATGGCAGCCCGAGCAATGTTCAAAAGCTGGCGCTGACCTTGGGATAAATTAGCGCCGTCATTTTCCAGTACCGTATCATAGCCGTTTTGCAGCTGTAAAATAAACGAATGGGCGGAAGCCGCTTTTGCCGCCGCAACCACTTCCTCGTCGGTGGCATCCGGGCGACCGTATCGGATATTTTCCCGCACAGTCCCTGTAAATAAATGGGTATCTTGCAAAACCATGGCAATGTTGGCGCGCAGGAAGCTCCGTTCAATGCGATCAATTTCCACACCGTCGATGGTAATACTTCCCTCTTCAATATCGTAGAAGCGAGAAAGCAAATTGGTCACCGTGGTCTTGCCGGCGCCGGTGGAACCAACAAAGGCAATTTTCTGACCGGGTTTGGCATACAAAGAAATATCATGAAGCACCGTAACACCGGGAACGTAGCCGAAACTTACGTGAGACAGTTCCACGTGGCCTTTCATAGTGTCCATAGGAACCATTTTACCCATCTCCCGCTCCGGCTCCGCGTCCAGTACCTCGAATACCCGCTCCGCACCTGCCAAAGCCGAGAAGACGGTATTCATCTGCATGGAAATTTCATTGATAGGGCGGTTAAAATGTCGGGTGTAATTGACAGAAACTGTAAGGCCGCCGATATCGAATCCCCGGGTGACGACTAAAATGCCGCCGATACACGCCGTTAGCGCGTACGTTACGTTACAAAGTTGGTGGGTAACAGGACCCATAATGCCCGCCCGGAATTGGGCTTGAATTTGGGCTTCGCACAGCTCGTCGTTCAAATAATCAAACTCGTCTAACGCCACGTCCTCGTGGTTGAAGACTTTTACCACTTTCTGACCGGAAATAGTCTCCTCGGAAAAACCGTTGAGCATGCCCAAATTCTTCTGCTGGCGCACGTAGGCATTGCGGCTTTTTTGAATAATGGCTTTGCTCACCCAGGTAAGGAAAGGAGCCACCACCAAGGTAATGCCGCCTAAAATGGGGCTGGTATACAGCATCAAAATCACGGTGCCCACCAAGGTGATGGCGCCGGAAATAATTTGGATCAACGTGGTGTTCAGCATTTCCCCCACCGTATCCACGTCGTTGGTAAAACGGCTCATAATGTCCCCCACCGCATGGGTATCAAAATACTGAATAGGCAGGGTTTGCAGTTTGTTATAGAGTTCTCCCCGCATGCGTTTTAAGGAACGCTGGGAAACCGCCAACATCAGCCTTTGTTGCAGCCATTGGGACAGCACGGATACGCCGTATACGATAGCCATCACGCCGATGCCCCCGGCAAGGCCCGTAAGGCGGGCGGTCAAGTCTTTTTCAGCCGGATCGTAGTAAATAAAGGCATTCATAATGGGGCGGAGCATATAGGAGGCCGCCAAGGATGATAAGGTAAAAAGGGCGGCACAGCAAAGGGCTCCGATCAAGAGCGCTTTTTCGTGGGAGAGGTATTTCAGCATGCGTAAAATGGTTTTCCCTAAATGCTTGGGTTTGCCTTTGGCCGCCATACCGCGACCGCCGGGACCGCCCGGACCTCTGCCCATCACCTGCATTTCTTTCTTCTGTCCCTCGCCGGCTTTGCGACCACTGTATTTCTTTTGGAGGCGTTCATAGCGTTGGTCCACAGATTTATCCATGGTGCTCCACCTCCTCCCGATCCTTTTGAGACCAGTAAATTTCCTGGTACGGCACGCAGGATGCCAGCAAATCTTCGTGTTTGCCTATGCCTACGATGCGGCCTTGGTCCATAACGATAATCTTATCCGCGTCCAGAACGGAGTTAATCCGCTGGGCGATGATAATTTTGGTCACGCCGGGGAGTTTTTCCCGGAAAGCTTTTCGAATGGTGGCATCGGTTTTGGTATCCACCGCACTGGTGCTGTCATCTAAAATTAAAATCTTCGGTTTTTTGAGAAGGGCACGGGCAATACACAAGCGCTGCTTCTGTCCTCCGGATAAGTTAACGCCACCCTGCCCCAATTCGGTTTCGTACCCGTCTGGAAGGGCAGAAATAAACCCGTGGGAGCAGGCAATAGTAGCCGCTTCTTGTACTTCTTCATCCGTGGCTTGCTCATTGCCCCAGCGCAAGTTTTCTGCGATGGTGCCGGAGAATAAGGTATTCTTCTGCAGCACCACGGAAACACTGTCTCGAAGGTGCTTCAAGGACCATTCCTGCACTTTCCTGCCGTCTACCAAAACCTCTCCTTCGTCCGCGTCATAAAGCCGGGGAATGAGCGACACCAAAGTGGTCTTGCCGCTGCCGGTAGAGCCGATCAAGCCTACCAATTCTCCCGAGGCAATTTCCAGATTTACGTGAGAAAGTACCGCTTCTTCGTTGTCTTTGAAATAGCGGAACGTTACGTCCCGCATAGAAATTGCGCCGGAGGATACTTGGTCCTCCGGGTCTGTTACAAAGCGATCGTCCAAAGAAACTTCCGCGTTGTATACCGCCGAAATTCTACGGTCGGAAGCCGCTGCACGGGTGCCTTGCAGGATTACGTTGGCTAAGAATCCCAGGGCGGTAAGCACTTGGGATAAATACGTGATAAAAGCCGTCAGCGTACCCAGTTCCATACTGCCCACCATAATCTGGCGACCTGCCACCCACACTACGGCAAGCGTTGTTACGTTAATGGCAAGGGCGGAAATGGGTTGGAGCAAAAGCATCATTTTAAGCGCCTTGGTGCTTTTCTCCATAAGGGCGTGATTGACGCCGGCAAATTTTTCTTTGTGATAGTCTTCCCGCACAAAGGATTTAATAACGCGCTCATTGGTAATGGTTTCCCGAATGTCAATATTCAGGGCATCCAGTTGCTCCTGCATCTTCGTGTACCGGGGAGAGGCGACGCGAATGATGATCCATATTGTAATCCCCAACACCGGCACTACGGCTAAGAGAATCCACGCCAAAGTGGGATTCAGGAGAAAAGACATCACCAAGGCGCCGATCAGCATAATGGGGCTTCGGAACATGCCGCGGAGCATGGTTTGGGTAAAATTCTGGATTTGTGTAATATCGTTGGTAATCCGGGTGATCAACGACCCGGTGGTAAATTCGTCAATATTGGAAAAAGAAAAAGTTTGGATTTTGCGAAACGTATCTCTGCGCACCCCTGCTGCCAGGCGTGCAGATCCCCGCACGGCAAAATTGGCACCCAGCACACCGGTGGCCATCATAAGGACTGCCAGCACCAGCATCAGCAGGCCGTTTTGTATAATGTAATCTACGTCGCCGTTTGCTGCCCCTTTGTCGATGATATTGGCGTTGATAAAGGGTAGAATGAACTCACCGCAGGCTTCCAGCACCATAAAAAAGGGTCCCAGCAGGAAGCTGTACCAGTACTTTTTGATATAGGGTTTATATTTATTCATCCTGTGGATCGCTCCTTGAAATTGCAAAAACTAATACCATTCGTTATTATACTGAAATTCATTCAGCTTTGCAAGAAAGATTCAAGCAGCGGATATTCATACTATTTTAGGAAAATGTACAAATTTGTATGACCATTTATGCAATTTCGTATGAATTGTACAAGAAGGCATACGTTTAACTTGCTAACGTTACCCACATGGCAGGGCGAACA
>JAGBGO010000058.1 GCA_017935905.1 Clostridia bacterium
GGCTGTCTGCGCACAGTTCTAAAGAGCAGGTCGTAGGAAGGTCCTGCAGCGTAATCGTCTTGGTAAAAAGAACCATTATCTGTTCCGTACTTAATTCGTGGTCAATCCAAATCCATTTTCCGTCCATTATTCTTTCTCCTGTTCTACCTGCAATAATTTTCGAAATGCCGTAGGCAACGTAATTTCATCGGTTAAGTAAGGTGCCTCCACCTTATTTACGGTGCAATGGTACACCTGCATTTGCCATTCTATATGGGTAAAAATATGTTTCATACGTCCACAATCGCAAATTTGGGTCGCCGAATAACCCATTTTACCCATTTCTTCCCTTGCCGCATCCGTGGAAAGCCAACCGGAAACATTGGGAAATTGCCACATATTGGAAAGCAATCCTTGTTCCCGTTTAGAAATCGCCAAGTGCTTCCCGTCTGAAATCAGAAAGACTGTCAAACGTTCCACTTTCTTCTCCTTCTTAGGCGTTTTCACCGGATAACGCTCCGATGCCCCCTTGGTATAAGCAAGGCAAAGGGTTTGGACGGGGCAATCCGTACATTTAGGCGTGCCGGGAAGACAAATCAGTGCCCCCAGCTCCATTAAACTTTGGGTGAAATCCCCACGGCCCTCCGCCGGGTAAATTTCTTGCAATCGCAGCGTATACTGCTTCCGGGTTTCCGGCTTCATTACGTCAGAATCATCCGCCGTCAAACGGCTCAAAACCCGCAGCACGTTTCCGTCCACCGCAGGCGTAGGTTGTTCAAAAGCGATAGAACAAATGGCCCCTGCCGTATAATCGCCAATACCGGGAAGTTTGCGAACGTCTTCAAAGCGCTCCGGGAAAATACCCTGATAGGTTTCCATAATCATCTTCGCAGCTTTTTGCAGATTGCGGGCTCTGGTATAATAGCCAAGCCCTTCCCAATGTTTGAGAAGGGCCGTTTCATCTGCATTTGCCAAAGCCTCTACACAGGGAAACGTTTCCATAAACCGATTGTAATACGGTATGACCGTATCCACCCGGGTTTGCTGCAGCATAATTTCAGAAACCCAAATTCGATAGGGATCCCGGTTCTCCCGCCACGGAAGCACACGGGCAGCACCTCTGTACCAATCTAACATCTTCCCTGTAAATAGAGTCCAATCCATCAATATACCCGATATTTCTTTCCGTTATCTTCCGGGAAACACAACTCCGTAAGCAGGTACTGCTTGCCGGTTTCTTCGTCTGTTACTACCAAAACATCGCCGTTAAACGTGCGGCCCAATTCATCCTTCGTAATACCTTCCCCGGGATTTTCAAACCATTCTCTGTGGGTATGTACGAACAAAAGGCCTTCATTGTACCGCATGGTGCAGCAGAAGGGTGCTTCAAACATATTGACTGCCAAATAAGGCTGAATTTCACAAACACAGTTATTGGGTCCGGCACCGCCGTGTACACGGTGGCAGAAAGAAAGTCCGTTAAACCAAATACGACGTGCAAGGATCTTGTAGGCTTCATCCTTGGTCTCTTCGTAGAGCCAAATGGATACGATCAAACTGTCAACAATGGCACAAGGCTCTGTCCACGTGTCTTTCCGGTCAAACCAGTTAAAATTCTCATAGGTATAGGTCATACCTTCCTCTACGTAAAGTTTGAAGATATCTTTCACATAGGTAAGGTATTGTGCATCTCCGGTGGTCTTGTAGAACCGAAAAATGGCTCTTGCGGCCGTAAGGGTCGCATGGGTCTGCGCTTTCGCAGCAATTTTATCAAACTGCATAAACAAAACAATGGTCTTCCGCAAGAATTCCTCTGCTTTGGGATCTTTCGTAATCTCGTAATAACGGCTGACACCGTCTAAACAGATAAATGCACAGCCAATGTCCGTAGATAAAATCCATCCGCTCATGCTGCCGGCCAGCGTACCGCTGACTTCTCCTTCGTACCGTGCTTCACGGCTCATAGGATAGTGGTCATAGTGCGGGAGTGCCCGGTAAAATAGATTATTAAACATCTTTGTGGCAATTTGCAAAATCGCTTCCGACTTAAACAGTTTGTAGTATTCACAAAGACCGCACATGAGCCATCCGTGTCCGGACAGTTGCTGTTCATTCACCGCATCTTCGTGGAATACTTCTCCTAAGAAGCCTTCCGGGTTAAGATGATCCGGAAGTTCCGCCACAAACTGCTCCATAGCGGGGATTTTCTTGCCGGTAATAGCATAAAGGTTTGAAAAAGCGAGGAGTGCTCTTCCTTCCCAGTCTCCCGGCCAGTCATACTCTGCCGGTCTGAACAGATGTTGAATCTGATACTCTTCTTCAGAAAGTCGTTGGAAACTCTTCTCAATATGACGGTCAATGTAATGCATACGAATCCCTCTTTTATATAATTTAATTTGCTGACATTATATCGGACAAAAACTAGAATTGCAACAGTTATTTTTCAGACATTTTACCCGGCGCATTGCCTTTGAAAATATCCGCCACTTCACTAATGGTCACGTAGGCCGCAGGGTCAATGCCGTGAACAATTCCACGCATTTTGGAGATTTGAAAACGGTTAACAACGAAGTAAATAATGGTCTTCTCCGCGTTAGAATATCCGCCAACTGCCCCAATGAGGGTTGTTCCGCACTCAAACTCTTCCATAAGTGCTTGACTGACCTCTTCCGGTTTATCTGTAATAATCATTACTTCTTTAGAACGGTCGAATCCCTCTACTACAAAGTCTACGGCTTTCAGACCTGCAATATAGGTTACAATGGAATACAAGGGCAGAATCCAACTGCCCCGCACAAAACCGCAAACCACATAAAGCACCACGTTATATGCCATTACGAACGTGCCTACAGTTACGTTTAATTTCTTAGCAAAGATTACAGCCATAACTTCAACGCCGTCAATAGCCCCGCCATAACGAATGGTAAGACCGCTGCCCACGCCCGAAATGATGCCGCCAAACAATGCACAAAGGAGTAAATCCTCCCCTGCCAAAGGACTTGCCATACTCACGTCAATGGGAAGTACGTCGGTAATCAGCCACGCACCCATAGAATAGACCATAACCGTAAACAAAGAATAGACGGTGAAAGCCGCGCCTTGCCGTTTAAGGCCGAAAATGAACAACGGAACGTTTAAGATAATCAAAAATACGGATAAGGTCAAATAGTCCGGCGTAATTTGGGAAAGTAAAATAGAAGTACCGGAAATGCCGCTGTCATAGAGTTTAACCGGAGCCAAAAACACAGTTACACCAAATGCATTGATGCATCCTGCAATAAACAACATAATAAAATTCTGCCACCGTAGTGTTCTCAAATCGTTGACAATCCGCTTCATTCCGTCGCTCCTTCAACTATAATATGGTTATTATACGGACGAAATGAATGGAAGTCAAATGTTTGGTTGAAATTGGGAATACTGTATACTATAATATTTTTATCTTATCCGAAAGGATGTTTTCTGATGTTCTACCTTGCTTTGGTTCTTATATTCGCCTTATTAGGCGTGATTAGTTACTATATGTCGGTACGTATGCACAAAGGTTTACTTGCCTTCTTTCCCAAATGCAAGTTCCGTCCCGTACTAGCGTTCTTTATGACGCTTACTTTTCTTTTTATATTAGGTTTTGCTCGCGTTGGTTTCTCTATCGGTGCATATTGCATGGGAATTTATATCTATTTGTTGTTTTATACCGTGATTTCTCACCTGGTAACGTCCATACTGCATTTGACGAAATTCCACTTTGTGCGCCATCCCCGTTATGCCGGCTTTGCAATGATGTCAGTTGTGCTTTGCACGATAGTCACATGTATCTGGGGATTTATCAATGTCCAACGCGTCCACCACGTTTCATACGATATTCAGATTCAAAGTCAAACAGATATTTCAGGCCTGAATATTGTGATGTTCAGCGACCTTCATTTGGGTTCTGTCGGTTCCGAAGATCGACTGGATAAGATTGTGGATGAAATCAATCATTTAGAGCCGGATATTCTCTGCATCGCAGGCGATTTCTTCGATACAGAGTTCAGTTCCATACAAAATCCGGAGAAAGCCATCCAAACGTTGAGAAAAATTCGCACCACTTATGGTGTCTATGCTTGTCTTGGCAATCACGATGCCGGCAAAACCTATGGGCAAATGGCATCTTTCTTAGAACAGTCCAATATTTGTTTATTGAATGATACTTCTGTTATAATCGACAATCGACTAGTATTAGTGGGGCGCATAGACGGCTCCCCCATCGGCGGATACGGTACATTAAAAAGAAAAGATTTCACCCAGATTCTTACACCGGAAATGAAGAATCTCCCGGTAGTTGTATTAGACCACAATCCCGCCAATATCCATGATTACGGCGAAGAGGCGGATTTGATTTTATGCGGGCACACCCACAAAGGACAGCTCTTCCCTGCAAATTTAATTACGAAGGTTATGTATACCGTAGACTACGGATACTATCAAAAAGACGCGAAAAGTCCCCAAGTGATTGTCAGTTCCGGCGTTGGATATTGGGGCATGCCTATGCGTGTGGGGACACAGTGCGAAATCGTGTCTATTAAAATCCAGTAAAAGGTATACGCTTTGGTTTCATCTTTTTTATGAAAAATCGTAAAATGGTATGACTCATTTACAAAAATGTTCATACCTTTTTACCGTAATTTGATATTTGTAGTGAATCGAGTCCTCTCAGATTATCGAACCAGGTGCTGCGAAACAGTATAATGCTTTTTGCTAAGGATGTGCATCGCAGAAAGCATCATATAAGCAGTAATACCGCAATGTCCACTGATGATATAACCTCTTTTCTCCGGAGAATGATCCGAAACAAATTCAATAATACGGTTCTCTGTAAACAAAAGCAAAAGTTCATTTAAACGAAAGACGTCAATATTGACTTTCTCAATCAAATTTTGTTTTGAAACTGGCAAATCGCATTGCAGCGCTAAAATGAGCTTCTGACCATCTTCACTGGAAATTGCTTGTATAATTTCGATTATGTTTTGATCAAACGGAACAAGTTTTTGAATAAGTGAAGATTGAATAACGCATGCAATACCTTCATCATCCCAGATTTTTGTTCCAAAAGAGCCGATAATTCTAAGATTGCCTTGCTTCTTGCTTTCTTCTTGCAGTTCTCGATTTCCAACTTCTGTAAAATATATCCCCTTCCACATTGTCCAGAGATCCTGTCCAAGTTCTTGACGAAGATTGATATGATAACGTTCTTGATTTGTCACGGACCAAACAAATTCTGTTCCAAGTTGCTCAATTTTACTAGCAACAGCATCAATGTCGCCATTCGTTTCTGTATCAAGAAGCACATCCGTCGAGATTTTATAAAGATCACTAATGGCTTTTAAATTAAAACAATCCGGTAAACATTCACCCGATTCCCATTTAGAAATCGCTTGCGGAGAAACACCTATTTTCTCTGCAACTTGTTCTTGTGTCATACCAATCCTTTTTCTATGATTACGAAGTTTTTCACCAAACACTTTTTGATTCAACATATTTTACCTCCCAAAAAAATTATTCAGTAGCTACCTTACACGTAAAGTGTAGCATATCAATATTCAACTTTAAATAGTATAAATGTTGAGTTCAGGACGACTAGTTCAACTTGTAGTTGAATTCGGTTGGGTAATAGTTGTATCAAAATGACATTTTTAGTGCGGAGAAGGAAGAGGGGTGACCCATTTGGGCAGCAGCACGTAAAATGCAGGATAATTGCCCAAACGCTATGCCACGAAAACATACTACTTCATACAAGCGCTGTAATCCACTCTGAAATAATAGTAATAGGCTGTACCTTGATTGTCATATACGTACACAAGATATGCCCACACAGGAAATGAACTTTCCATGCTACCTTCACCGTCCCAC
>JAGBGO010000059.1 GCA_017935905.1 Clostridia bacterium
GCTTCAACGGGCAGATCGCAGAAGATCGCAGGATTTGATACCAAAGAATACACCACATCCGGCGGATATATGTCTGAAACGTTTTGGCTCACCGATTCGGGCATTTGTCTCGGATACAGCGGTTCTTATGCAACCGAAACAGCAACCGAATGGGATACTTCCGTAACCTCTTTCGGCGTTGATTTGCCGTAAAAAAACCAAATAACCCAAAACACCAACAGGGGCGGTGACGGTCAAAGAGCCGCCCCTGTATCATAATAAGGCAATGTGTGAGGGGCTGTCTCAAAACTACAGTGAAAGGTAGTTAAGAGGCAGCCTCTTAAAATATGGAAAAAAACATATAAAATGACACAAAGGGGCTGTCTCAAAAGGAGAGCATATCAACTACAGTAAAAGATGTATTGACTTTTGGACTTTCTTTACTGAATCAATCAAGAAAGGTCGTGATTACCTGTTTCTTTATGTTTCACGACCCGATAGCGGTCGCAAATAATTCAAAACAAGTGATTCACGACCCAATAAATTGACGTTTTTTCTTTACAAACAGATATTTCGGGTCGCGAATCTTTGATTTTGTTATATGCACGACCTAATTGCTGTAGAAACAGGTTGTGAAACACAGGTTTTGGTGTTTCTGCGACCTGTTGGATATAGTATATCTATAGCTCAACCTTTCTATTTTGTGAAATACAAAAGGCTGCCTCTTCAATTTGAGACAGCCCCTCTATGTAGTCATCTTAATTTGATATAAGCAACAATCAAATCTTCTTTTGAAGCTTCAAAAGCTTCTCATAAGCCGCATCCCAATCTGCAGGGTTCACAGGTGTGTACTCTACAATGGGGAAAGAAGCACGAACCATCTCACGAGCCTGATCTACAGAAGAAAGTTCACCAAGACCAATGAGCTGTGTTGCCAAGTTACCGATGGAGGTTGCCTCAACAGGACCTGCATAAACAGGACGGTTGATTGCACTGGCTGCAAAGCTGCACAAAGTCTTCTCTTTGCAACCGCCGCCAACGATGTGAAGGGCAGGAATCTTGTAACCAACGATTTCCTCAAGACCTTCAATTGCCTGACGGTATTTAAGTGCCAAACTCTCCATGACACAACGAACGATTTCACCTTTGGTTTCAGGAACCTTCTGACCGGTTTCGCGGCAGTAATCCTGAACTTTAATCGGCATATTATAGGGTTCGAAGAAACGGTCGTCGTCAACGTCAATCAAGGAAGCAAACGGTGTAGCCGCCTTTGCGCCCTCTTCCAATTCGTCGAAGGAAACGTTCTCACCCTTCTTCTGCCAATAACGACGGCACTCTTGGTGAATCCAAAGACCCATAATGTTCTTCAAGAGACGTACTGTCTTGTTGATACCGCCCTCATTGGTATAGTTAAGCGTTCTGGTTGTATCATTGATAATCGGAGTATCCAATTCAACGCCAAGCAAGGACCAGGTACCGCTGCTCAGGTAAGCGCTGCGCTTATCAATAAACGGAACGGATACAACAGCAGACGCTGTATCGTGCTCTGCAACAGCAATAACAGGAATAGAGTTAATACCAAGTTCGGAGCAGATACCGGCACCGATGTTGCCGATCTTTGTTCCGGCAGGGATAACGCCGGGTAAAATGTTGGTGTTCATACCGGGAGCCAACTTCTTAATTAAGTCCGTTGCCCAAGCCTGCTTTACAGGATTGTAGAGCTGAGACGTACTGGTAATGGTGTATTCACAGAACTTCTCACCGGTTAAGAAATAGTTAAACAAGTCGGGAATGAACAACAAAGTCTCTGCATTCTCCAAAATAGGATCATGGTCACGGTCCATTGCCATCAACTGATACAAGGTATTGAACTTTTGGAATGCAATACCGGTCTCACCATAGATTTCCTGCTCGGAAGAAATCTTGCAAGCCGCTTCGATCATACCGTCGGTTCTGGTATCACGGTAGTGTACCGGGTTTCCAAGAAGGTTGCCCTTCTTAGAAAGAAGACCGAAGTCTACGCCCCAAGTATCTACACCCATACCGGCCAAGTCTTTGTGACCTGCGTTGTAGGTTTTGAGTAAGCCTGTCTTCATCTCATGGAACAAACGAAGGAAGTCCCAAGTGAAGGTCTTATTCATCATAACGGGATCGCTGGCGAAACGATGCATTTCTTCCAACGTGAGTTTGCCGCCATCGTATGTACCCAGAATGGCTCTGCCACTGCTGGCACCGTAGTCAAAAGCAAGTACTTTCATGGTTTGTAACCCTCCTTAAACGTAGGTTAGATTGCCTTTGCGTTTGCAAGCAGATACTTCTCTGCTTCCGTGTTCCAAAGCATATTGTGTGCCTTACAAATCTTATCCAACTCTTTGAAGATCGGGTTGGTTTCGCCTGCCTTCTCAAAGTCAGCAATTGCTGTAAGAGGAAGATCAATGTTGGTGTAGATCAATTTCTTACCGCCGGGGATCTTAGGCAGATTCATAACGGTGTCTACTACTGCATTCAAACCACCAATGTGGGTGATCATAGAAGCAGTGTTCAAACGGCCGTCGCTCATCATTGCCAAAGACTCAATCATATCATCTGTGTTACCGCCGCTGGTACCAACTACGTGGGTAGAAGCGTAGTGAACGTTGTAGAAGTTGAATTCAGCCATAAAAGGCGCATGTGCAGGACCTGCAAAGAAGTTCAAGCAACCGTCGCGACCCAAAAGTCTGTCGCCCATTTCGATAACCGGTTTAACCGGTGCAAATACCATTACGTCGTCAAAGCCCTTGCCGTCTGTAAGGCTCATGATATATTCTTCTGCGTTCTCCGTGTCCTTGGTGTTTACGTATACCAACTTAACGCCATTCTTAGCAGCCTCTTCAACAGTGTAGATAGAAGCAGCTCTCTCAAGACGAGCCGTGTCGATATCAGTTACAACCAGCAAAGACGGACGACGGTCACAGTGAATTGCATAGTCAATGGCACCGATACCCATAGGACCTACACCTGCAAGGATTGCCATGTTACCGCCTTCAACGATACCCATGTCGTGTACGTACTTACCGTTGGTGGTGTGGTACATTGCATGATAAGTACCAACGATACAAGACATAGGCTCAGCAACGCTTCCGTAGAAGAATGCTTCGTTGTTATATTCAAGTAAGCAGTTGGTTTCCATAACCTCGTTGGGAATTACAACGTAAGTTGCGGCACCGCCGATGAACTGATAAGAATAACCGGGAGCGTCCAAAGAACCTTTGTAGTTCATAGCCGGCTGAATCGAGAACTTCTGACCGGGTTTGAACTTGTGTTGCCACTTCTTACCTACTTCAACGATCTCACCGCAGAACTCGTGACCTACGATAATCGGCTTCTCAGCAACGTCGTTGGGAACACGCTTGTGGTCAGCACCTTGCTCCATAGCCTTGTATGTAGACATACAAACACTATCAGAAATAATGTGTGCCAAAATCTCGTCATCCTTAATTGCGGGAAGTTCAAATTCTTCCAGACGCAAATCTTCTTTACCGTACAATCTAACTGCTTTCGTCTTCATGTAAAATACCTCCAATAAAAAATCCTCTTCTATTGTAACACACCTTGCCATAAATGCAAGGGCGTTATACACAACTTATATCCTTTGTTCCGCCTTTTGATGCAGTCTGTACAGAATATTCATCGCCTCAATGGGTGTCAATTCCTGTACGTTTAGGTTCTTGAGTTCCTCAATCAACTCATCCTGCATCACAGTACTTGCAGTATAGGAAATCAAATCCATGCCGTCTTGTTCGTAAATATCCGGTTGTTTCTTACCCTTCTTGCCACTCTTGGCATACAAACCGGCCTCTTCCAACTGTCTGGAAAGTTCCTCTGCCCGGAGCGTTACCGCTTTGGGAATCCCTGCCAATGCCGCGACACAAACACCATAACTGCCATCTGCTTCGCCCCGGCGAATCTTGCGGAGGAACACAATTTCCTCCCCTTTCTTCCGTACGTCCGAAGAATAATTCTTCACGCCGGGAAGTTTACCTTCCAATTCCGTCAGCTCGTGGTAGTGGGTGGCAAACATGGTGCGCGCACCGATATTTTTTAAAATATATTCCAACACCGCCCAAGCAATGGACAAACCGTCAAAGGTACTGGTACCCCGGCCGATTTCATCCAAGATTAAGAAACTGCGGGAGGTGGCGTTGGCTAAAATGTTCGCGACCTCACTCATTTCCACCATAAAAGTACTTCTGCCGGAAGCCAAATCGTCGGAGGCACCTACACGGGTAAAAAGTTTATCTACAACAGCAATCTTGGCATAACTTGCAGGCACGAAACTGCCCATTTGTGCCATCAATACAATCAAGGCAGCCTGGCGCATGTAGGTGGACTTACCGGCCATATTAGGGCCTGTGATCACCAATAAAGAATCCTCGCCGCAATTCAGCAATACGTCGTTGGGTACGAATTCCCCTGCCGGAAGCATCTTCTCCACCACAGGGTGACGGCTTTCTTTCAGAATAATTTCGCTGTCACCGTCGCTTACGACTTCCGGTCTGCAATAATTCTCCCGGTCTGCAACCTCTGCTAAAGAACAAAGGGCATCTAATTCAGCGATGGCATAAGCGGTCTGTTTCAATCTTGTACACTGTGCACCCACTTGCTCCCGAATCTGTCCAAACAACTCTGTTTCCAAACGAAGCAAACGTTCTTCTGCACCTAAAATGGTATCTTCCATCTTCTTCAGTTCGTCGGTTATGTATCGCTCGTTATTGGCAAGGGTTTGTTTTCTTATGTAGTGAGGCGGAACCAAAGACTTAAAGGAATTGGATACATCAATATAGTATCCAAACACCTTGTTGTAGCCTACTTTCAAATTCTTAATACCGGTTTGTTCCCGTTCTCTGGCTTCCAGTTCAGTAAGCCAATCTTTGCCGCAAACGGTAGCTTTTCTGCACTCGTCTACTTCAGAGCTGTAACCTTCCCGAATAATGCCGCCGTCCCGCATCAGCATAGGCGGATCTTCCACAATGGCGGCTTCCAGCAAAGTATATACGTCTTCTAATAAGTCGATATGATCATCCAAAGCTCGAAGCAAAGGCGTCTTGCAGAAAGACAAAGCATTCTTTACGTAAGGCAATTTAGAAAGTGACTGACGAAGAGAAGCCAAATCCCGGGCATTCACACTGCCCAAAGAGACTTTTCCCGCCAAACGTTCCATATCATATACACCGTGGAGCAATTCCCGAATTTCGCAGCGGGACATAAAGGAACCCTTTAGCTCTCCCACGCCGTCTAAACGGGCACTAATCGCATCCGTATCAATCAAAGGTTGCTCTAACCATCTGCGAAGAGCACGTCCACCCATGGCCGTTTCCGTGCGGTCCAATACCCACAGAAGGCTTCCCCGCTTTGCTTTATCCCGTAGCGTTTCCGTAATTTCTAAGTTTCGTCTGGAAGCCGCATCCACGATCATATAGGCATTCACCGTGTACAAATCCGGCTCCATCATACGGTCTAAGGACATACGCTGTGTATCTTCCAAATAGGTCATTAAAGCGCCGAAGGCACGAACAGCGTACTCATTCTTGTTCAGTTCTTTGTCAGAGAGTGCTTTGCCCTTTCCGGAAAGCATCTCGGAAAGTCGGCGGCAGGCACCGGTAAAATCGAATAAATCATCCGGCACGTAACCCAAATGGGCACCGGATACTTGCTTTAAGAAGCTATCCAGCGCACTTGCGGACTGTGCCGATTCATTGATCATCACTTCCGAAGGGGCAAAACGAGCAATTTCGTTGGCCAAATGATTGTAGGTGCTGCCTACGGTCAAAGACGTATAATGAAGCTCTCCTGTGGAAAGGTCTGCAGCCGCCAGTCCGTACATCCCCTTAAATTCGTACACCGCCATAATATAATTATTTACCTTTTGATCCAACATCTGATCGTCGGTAACGGTGCCGGGGGTATAAATCTTTACAATGTCCCGCTTTACAATGCCTTTGGCCGTAGCGGGGTCTTCTAACTGCTCGCCGATGGCAACTTTGTACCCTTTCGATACCAAACGGGCAATATAAGAAAGACTTGCGTGATACGGAATCCCACACATGGGGGCCCGTTCAGGCAAGCCGCAATCCTTTCCCGTCAAAACCAATTCCAATTCCTTGGAAACAATCTTGGCATCTTCAAAGAACATCTCGTAGAAATCGCCTAAACGGAAGAAAAGGATACAGTCTTTGCACCGCTCCTTTACTTCCAAATATTGACGCATCATTGGGGTCATTTCTGCCACGACGAAACTGCTCCTTTATTTTCTTTGCCGATTAGTGGCAACCGCTGCAACTGGAGCAACTGCCGGAGCAACCGCCCTCGCCGCCACCTGCAACGTAATGTTGAATCACGTCGTTCACGGTACGCATCATGTTCTCAAAGCCTTTCTTCCCTTCGAAATAAGCCTTGGTTACAGGATATTCATTGAGTTCCTGTTGCTTTGCCATCAAAGTGTCACGAATCTTTTCCAGTTCTTCTTTTGCAAGATCGTCACGGGAACCTTGTACCAATTTAACCTGCAAATCTTTATATTCCTGCATCAAAACAGGTGCCTTCTCGTCCAAAATTAAAGCCGTTTCAGCCTCTTTCCAAGCCTGAAATTCTCCGCTCTCTGCAATTGCTGCACCCAACTGGGAAGCTGCCTCTACGTAATCCATATTTCATACCTTCCTTTATTCAAAAATCGATCGCAAAATACTATTTTACGAACAAAATTAGTGTACCACAAATCCGGCGGAAATACAAATGCATTTTTCCATAAAATACAGGCATACTATCTGTGAATCTTTCAAAAAAAGAAAGGAGATTTTTGTAAAATGCAAGAAATTGAACTGCTTACCAGTTGTTTTCAAATCACCCAAATGGGACGGGATGCCATTATGCAATTGATTAAGATTGCAGAAGACGCAAAGTTCAGAAAGGCTTTAGAGAATCAATTAACCGAATACCAAAACATTTTTGACAAAGCCCAGGAAATGTTAAACGCCCGCGGTGCCACCCCGAAAGAAATCAGCGCTATGTCAAAAATGGCGGCTTCCGCTTCCACCAAGATGAAAACTTTAGGCGACAAAACAGCCTCCAATATGGCAGAAATGATGATCAACGGAAACACCATGGGCATCATCGAAATTACCAAGTCCCTGCACCGCTGTGACCAGGTCGATCAAGACGTATTGGATTTTGCCAATCATTTATTGGATGTACAACGTAAAAATGTAGACGAGATGACCACATTTTTATAATGCCACAGTACCTTCCAAAGACCAAGTCTGGGCGTGATCAATATGGACACGCACCATTTTACCCCGAAGGTTCCCGTCGCCACCAACGAAATTCACGATTTTGTTCCCCTCTGTGCGGCCGGTCATCCGGTCTTCATTGGTGCGGCTGGCGCCTTCGCAAAGCACTTCCACGGTCGATCCCACCAAATCATCGTTGATAGCCCTTCCGATGCTGTTCTGAAGGGCAAGCAAGCGGTCAAACCGGGCTTTCACCACTTCCTCCGGCACTTGATCTTCCCGAGCTGCCGCCGGGGTGCCTACGCGTTTGGAGTAAATAAACGTGTACGCGGAATCATAGCGCACTTGTTCTACCAATGATAACGTTTCTTCAAAGTCTTCCTCCGTTTCTCCGGGGAAGCCCACGATGATATCCGTAGATAAGGTAATTTCCAGCACGGCTTTTCGAATGCGGTCCACTAAAGCGAGATAATCTTCCCGCGTATATTTCCGATTCATTTCTTTCAGCACCCGGGTGCTGCCGGACTGCACCGGCAAATGAAGCTGATTGCAAATTTGCTTATTTCTTGCGATCGCATCAATCAGACGGTCGGATAAATCCTTAGGGTGGGAGGTCATAAAGCGAATCCGAGGAATCTTCGTTTCCCGGCACAGCAAATCCAAAAGGTCCGCAAAATCCCCAATACCGTCGTTATCTTCTAAATCTTTTCCATAGGAGTTTACATTCTGTCCCAGTAAAGTAATTTCTTGAATGCCATTTTCCACCAAACCGCGCACTTCCGCCACAATATCTGCGGCCTTCCGGCTCCGCTCCCGACCTCTTACGTAAGGCACGATGCAGTAGGAACAGAAGTTGTTACAGCCGTACATAATGGTAACCCAGGCTTTCAGGTCGTCCGCCCGCTCTA
>JAGBGO010000060.1 GCA_017935905.1 Clostridia bacterium
GACGTACCATAGCAGAATAAGTAAGCACACTGTCTGCATCTATGGTAATGACATAATCTATTTTAGGAATTTCTCCTTTTGCGATCTGTTCTTCCAGATGCGCGCCAAAATCCAACAACGCACCCCGTTTTCGTTCTCTTCCGGCATAGGTCCCCTCCGTCTTGCAAAAAACTCTTTTCCGCACGTACACGAAGAAATGAGGTGCGCCCGGCGTTTGATGATTGAGCTTTTCGCAAGCCTCTTTTGCGCCGAGAACCAGTTCCTCATCCCCTTCTTTCATCGGACTGCTCCATTCCGGAAGATCCCCCACCAACGTACAATAAAGGTTATCCGACTTTCCGGAGGGTACCGCAGCGGCCAGTTGGCCCACCAATTCCGCCCCCCTTTTTGCATCGGAAAGTAATCCGGGAATCACCAGCATCACCCGAATATGGGACGGAATAACGCCGCCAAAATCCATAGAGGGCATTACCCGAGCCCGCATCCGTTTGGTACACAAGCAGCGGTACATTTCAGAGATCAACACTGTCAGCAGAAAAATCGCCGGGCCGATCACCGGCACCAGAAGACACAAACAGAAAAACGCCAACGTACCGGCAAGACGGGGTTTCCGGCGAAACTCCTTCTTACTGTCGAGGACCAGCCCGGGAATATACGGCCCCACGTGTTCCCCTCGCGAGGTTGCCTGCTCCACAGCAGCCAGTGCTTCTTCCACAGGACTTACCCGTTTGCGTTTGGCAGATAAATATACGCATCGAATGTATGCATCTTTCGTATCCCGGGACATTTTCGGAAAAATGCCGGCAGGGTCTTTCCGCAAGATCTGTTCCACTCGATTGAGCCGCGCAATAATTTCATCCATGCACAAATCCCGCAGCTCCGACAAACTGCGAATACAATTGCCCATTTCTGCCCCCAATCGAATTTGGGTGCGGTGGGCGGTTTCAATCAAACGCTCCACAGAAAGTCCACCGCCGGAAAGCCTTCTGGTCAAAGCATTGCGAAGGGGCGTGGTGTCACAGGAAACAGAAGAAGCCTTTTTGAGCAAACTGTCAGCAAAAGCCGGCGTAATTTCCCCAATATGGTTGAAAAGGCCGTCCAGTTCTTTGTAAAAAACCGTTTCGGAGCGTTCAGAAAGCGCTGTAAATTGGGTGTAAAGTTGTTCTGCTCTTTTCTCATCCTCTGCCAGGAGTTGCGTTTGTTCACAGAGGAAAGCCAGCCGTTCAAACAGCGCCAAACGCAACATTTCGGGAAAAAGTCCCAATTCCGGAATGGTCAGTGCGTGGTATTCTTGATAGCAATCCGCATAGCGAATAATGCTGTCCCGGGTTGCCCGTCCATCGCTGCTGAGTACGATAAAAAGGGCGGCTAAATAGGCGTGTCGTCCGGCCTTAGGGCGGTGTCTGCTACCAGTTGATAACGTCTCCGCCTGTTCTTTGAGCATATAATAATTATCCCAAATCCATTCTTCGGAAGGCCGCAGACGCTCCTTGCGCCTGCCTTGTTCACGCACGTTTTGGTACGTGTGCGAAATTTCGCGCATCAACCGAGACAGGTCCGGAATCCCGCGATTCCCGTATTGTTTCATAAACGCATAATAGTCCACCTAACACCCACACCTTACTTTACGTACCCTATTTCTTATAGTATGGGCAGATCCGGGCTTTTTATGTACGGGCATTACGCCTTTCTTTGCAGTTTAGAAACGTCTCCCGGGTACATAGCACTGTAGATCCGCATGGGATTCAGTTCGTATTCATCTCCTAAATTTCTGGAAAGCAACGTGTCCACCGTCACAAAGCTGTACCCCTGCTTCGCTAAAATATCCATTGCCTGCAAAGCGGCATCCACCGACGTGGCATAATTATCATGGAGCAGTACAATAGCGCCGTCTTTGGCGCTTTTGACAATTTTCTCCACCATGCGGGGTACGTTGCGACATTCCCAATCCCTTGTGTCCACGCCGCTCCAGCACACGGTAATCATAGGGCTGGCTATTTCACGCACCCAAGGTGCCGTAAGGCTGCCGCCGCCCGGCGGACGCATATAGCGCGGCTTCACCCCGGTGACGCTTTCCAGAACAGCGCTGGCTTTAGTTAATTCATAGGATACTTTTTCTTTTGAAACCTGCGTCAGATAGCAATGAGAATAGGTATGATTGCCCACTTCGTGGCCTTCTTTCACCATTCGGCGCACCAATTCAATATTCGTTTGCGTGCGTACGTCGGTTGTAGCGGCATCAATTTTAGAGGCAATCACAAAGAAAGTGGCTTTGGCGTTTCGCTCCGCCAATCCGTCCAGCAACCTTTCGGTTTCCTTCGGATGCGGTCCGTCGTCAAAGGTGAAGGCAATCATCTTTTGGGGAGGCTCCTGGGTGCGTGCAGAAGCAGGGACAACCGGTAAAATGTGTAAAATGCCCCAACACACCATCAAACTTATAATTTTTCTCTTTTGCATAACGTCCACCTTTCTTCTGCTGCGTATACAGAAGTTAGTGTGTTCCTTTTGAGACTTTCATAGACAGAAAAATTTTGGATAAAAACAATTTTGCCTGCGGAACTAAGTCCCGCAGGCAATGTATCCCTGAAATATAAAATAAAGTGAAATCAAGTCAAACATATAAATTGTGTAGCATATTCTGCATACGCAGATAGACAAACGCGCCTCGCGGGTGCAACCACGAATGCAGGCGAATCTGCCGCTGCACTTGCAACCGTGCTACTCGAACGAAGGACGTCCGAATTACTCTGCAGTCTCCTCAGAAACTTCGGGAACTGCCTGAAGCTTCGATGCCAAAATGTCACCGATAGAAGTGCCCATGGATGCAGGCTCGTTGTTAATTACAACTTCATCTTCATCCTTCTTAGTCTTCTTCTCGCCCTTTACGCCCTTGCCCTTCTTTCTTTCCTTCTTCTCAGGAACGATGGGCTCGCCGTTCTCATCAAGCTCAACCGGCTTCGGCTCAGGATCATAAGCCTGAACGTCGCGAATGCTCAAGTTGATCTTCTTCTCAGCGATGTTGGTGTCGATAATCTTCGCCATAACCTTCTGACCGATCTTCAAGCAGTCTGCTGCAGAAGAAATTCTCTGGTTAGAAATTTGGGAGATATGTACCAAACCGTCAACGCCGGTTGCAATGTTTACGAATACACCGAAGCTTACGAAACGAACAACGGTTACTTCCAAAATATCGCCAACCTGGTAAAGGTTCTCAGCGTCGAACCAAGGATTGTCCTCAGCCTTTCTGTAGCCGAGAGAAATACGCTTCTTGGCTTGGTCGCACTCCAGTACGGTTACTTCAACTTCCTCACCAACACTCAAAACTTCCTGAGGATGATGAATCTTCTTCCAAGAAAGTTCAGAAAGGTGGATCAAACCGTCGTAGCCGCCCAAATCAACGAATGCGCCGAAAGGCGTCAAGCTCTTAACGGTACCGGTGCAAACTTTGCCCGGATAAATGTCTGTCCAGAACGTTGCGTCCAACTTCTCACGCTCTGCAACAAGGATAACCTTTCTGGAACCGATAATACGGTTGTGACCCTTGGGGCCCTTCTCAAAAGAGGTAATAATAACGTCCATAGACTGACCTACGAATTGAGAAATATCCTTTACAAAACGCTCTGCAAGTTGAGATGCAGGAATGAAAATTCTTACGGAACCAACGAAAGCAACTACGCCGCCGTTTACAGCTTCCGTTACTTTAACAGTAACCGGAGTCTTGTTCTCATAAGAAGCTTCCAAGAGTTGCATGTTCTTCTTGTTGTCAATGCGTCTCTTAGACAAGATTGCTTCGCAATCCTTGTCACTTACCTTTACAACCATCGCCTCAACCTCGTCGCCTACTTTCAAATCAGCAACCGGTTGTCCGGGAACAGTTGCGAATTCATCAATTGCGATGAATCCTTCAAATTTGAAGCCCAAGTCTACGTATACGCCCTTGTCGTCAATCTTGCTAATTGCACCCTTAACAATCTGACCACTGGTGAGCGTCTTCAAAGAATCCTCTAACATAGATTCAAAAGACTCTACCTCTGTTGTCTCTGCCACATTTGTGTCGATTTCACTCATCTTACCAATAACCTCCTCGATGATCCAGTCGGGCGTCGATGCACCGGCTGTCACTCCAACAATAAAAATATTATCTAATGCGTTCCTTTCAATGTCGTCTGCAGTTTCCGCCCAAAGTACTGCGGGACAGATTTCCTTGCTGATATCGTAAAGCTTCCGGGTGTTGGAACTGTTCCGTCCACCTACGATGACCATCAAGTCAACCTCCGAGGCAATCTTGACCGTTTCCTGTTGACGCATAGAAGTCGCACTACATATTGTATCAAAAATTATCACTTTGTCAAAGGATTTTTTTAAAAATTTTGTAAATTCGGTGAATTTTTCCTTTGAAAAAGTGGTTTGAGCCACCACACTATACAAGATATTGTTTCCGGAGGCTTTTTCCCGGGTAAAAAATTCTTTCAGGCGATCGATATTATCGTCAATAATTGCGGATTTCCCGCACCAGCCGTTAATTCCGATAACCTCCGGATGATCCGGACTGCCCACAATTACAACCTGACGTCCCTGTTTGGTCTGTTCTTCTGCCAGTTTATGAATCTTACCCACGAAGGGACAAGTGGCATCAATGATGCTCGCACCCATAGCATCCAACTTAGCATATACTTCAGGACCCACGCCGTGGGCGCGAATAATAACGTCGGCAAGTTCCGTTTTACCCCCACAATAGTCGGCAATTTCCTCTAAACTTTCCACCACCGTGAGCCCCTGCTTCTCCAGCCGCTGAATCACCGCTTCATTATGAATCAGCGGCCCATAAGAAAAAACACGGCGTTCAGCGCCTCGGGTTTCTTCCAAAGCCCGAAAAGCCATCTTCACCGCGTGATCTACACCAAAGCAGAAACCTGCCGTCTTAGCCCTGCGAAACTCCACCGGGCACCTCCATCATATCATAAATGTCATCTAACGTATCCTTCGCCAGCTGCTGAATAGCACTGCGGTCGTTTATATGTTCCTCTCCCAACCGTTCTCTTGCAGAAAAAGGTTCTCCGAAACGAACATACACTTTGCCAAATAAACGAATCTTACCCCAAATGGCAACAGGCTGAATTAAAGCGTCACCTTCCACCGCAAAACGCACAAAACCGGGTTTGGCGGGTAATTTCTTTCCCCTTCCTTTGGAGCGGGTTCCCTGGGGAAAAATACCAATAATCTCCCCTTTGTCCAAAAGCTCTTTTGTGGTTCTGGCAGCACCTACGTCACGGGAGCCTCGTTTCACCGGATAAGCACCCAACGCTGTAAATATTTTCGCCAGCAGTTTATTGCGAAAAATTTCTTCTTTTGCCATCCATTTGATATAGCGGGGTACTCGGTAACCAATCAAAAACATATCCAACATAGATTCATGATTGGAAACGACCACCACGGGGCCCTTTGCCGGCACGTTCTCCGGGTAGAATACCGTAGTCCGCACGAAGAGCTTAAAAACGACGCTGGCCAGCCACCTTACAAATTCCATCAGATGCCTCCTTGGGATAATTTCAGTTTCCGCATAATAATCCGCCGAACCGTTTCAATGCTTTCCTGCAGGTCCAAATTGGTGGTATCCAAAAGCGTTGCATCATTGGCCCTGGAAAGGGGGGCAAACGCTCTGCTACTGTCATTTCGATCTCTGAACTGCATATCGCTGTGCACTTGTTCAAAGGTAATATCTTTCATGCCCTTCGCCTGCAATTCCTGAAATCTTCTCTTGGCGCGGGCAACGGAGGATGCTGTAATAAAAATCTTAATTTGGGCATTGGGCAGCACGTAGGTACCGATATCCCGGCCGTCCATCACCACGTTGGTGCGCGCCGCAATGCTGCGCTGCAGCTCCACCATACGTTTGCGCACTGCAGGCAGTACGGCAACTTTCGATGCAGCAATGGAGACTTCCGGCGTACGGATCAAGCCGGTACAATCCTTGCCGTTCACGATCACTTTCTGCTCGCCTTGCTCGTAACGGATATCCAAATTAAAACTATTTAATAATTCACGCGTTGCACGGTCCCGTTCTTGAATATATTTCTCACAAGTAAAATCAATGCCGTTCTCAATGGCATAAAGACCGAACGCACGGTACATAGCCCCTGTATCTAAATAAATATAATTCAATTCTTTTGCAATGGTCTTGGCAATGGTACTCTTTCCCGCACCGGAAGGACCGTCTAATGCAATGCTGTAATGCTGACTCATATTTCCTAAACCCCTTTCAGAACGTCGGTATTATATCACGCGGTGGCCTAACCCAACAGCCATTTCATTTAAGTGGAGTAAACCCACACCGAAGAATAACGCCACACTGACATGGTCATCATACCGGGCAATGCCAATCTTCCCGCCTACGTTCAATCCAATGGCTTTGTTCATCATTTGCGAAATCGCTTCACGGGCTGCACCCGCTACGGCACCTTCCTCTGCGTGAGATTCCGTAATCAAGCCCTCCCGCTTCGCCGCCACTACGGCGCGTTCAATCATTTTGGTGATGGACGTAATAAATTCGCCCCCAAAATCCACACCGGCGGTTAAAATGCCGTCCTGTGCAAAGGCTGCATGTAAATGTTTCTCATCTTCCCGATCTTTGCTTAGTGCAACGCGAATGGCCGCATCCGCAACTTCCCGACTTCCCATCATGGTCATTCCTCCATCTTCCAACGCAAATTCCTTAAAGGCAATATGCTGAATTATTTTATCACAAAAAGGCGGTGGCTTGCAACTGCGGAATCAATTGATGGATGGAAAAAGGTTTTTCTTTGGTTTCCGTTGTAACAAACAAGTGCTGATGAAGATAAATTCCGTCTGCGGCATAGTCATCCATTCTGGATAGCGCATTTCTTCTGTATTCTTGGCTATCAAACAAACCAAAATGTTCAATATAATAATATTCGCCCGTTTTGGGGTGGCGCAGCGTGAAATCCGGGTAAATGGTTTTCTTTGAGAGTTTCAAGGCACACTCATAGCGAAAAGGAATTCGATTTTGATACAGAAAAGACGCAATGATGGATTCCGATTTGGAGCGCACCCATAAATCCGCATGGACTAAGTGGTTACAGGCTTCCGGTCGATACGGGTTTCTGTCGTAAGGCACATGCGCCCAGTCGGCTAAGTTTTTGTTTTGGATTTGAAAGTAGGGCGACAGCAATTCTATGTAAGCCGGATTTTGGAGCAATTCCTCCGCACTGCAAATTTTTGCAGTACGGGTAAAATATACTTCGATTGCTTGTAATTGTTCGCGATATTGTCGAAGTTTTTCCGTAAGGTATTTTCTGCGTGCCAGTTGCTGCGCCAGGCGTCTATTGGATTTTGGGATGTAGTATTTCACCCCGTCTTTGTAATAGTACCACTTTGTCCCCGATCCATTTTTCACAGAACAAAACTTGCCCTCCGGCAGCCTGGCAAGTTCTGCTTCCATTTCAGCAATCTGTTGTTCCAAACGTTGCTTTTCTTCCATACAATGACAAAACATAATCATATCCTCCCCCCAGAATATTATTTGTTTCATTCAACCAAGGGAAATAATTTTTGTAAAGTTATTTCCCAAAAATAGGTTCGGGTACAAACGTCCTTTTTTCATACGAATGTACCCGAAAAAGTCGTGATCAAACAGCAGAAAACAGCTATTTCGGGTACATTAACCGCTTTTGTGGCACTATGTACCCGAGAAACACAAAAAAGCCGGGTACAAATGACACTTTTTACGCCAAATGTACCCGACCCATCGTTATAAACAAAAATTACTCGCCGTCCACCTTCATCCGAACTGCCGCATCTTCAATAATCTTCTTGGCAATCTGGTCCGGCGCTTCCTCATAGCGAGCGAACTCCGTTCTGTAGCTGCCGTAAGCCTGAGACAATGCACGAAGATCGATGGCGTAACGCTGCATTTCTGCCATAGGTGCTTCTGCGATTACTTCTTGGATACCGCCTGCCTTGGGATTCATACCCAAGATGCGGCCGCGGCGCTTGTTCATATCGCCGATTACGTCACCCATGTAGCGCTCGGGCACGTAAATATACGCCGTTACAACAGGTTCCAGCAAAACGGGATTGGCCTGCTTCATACCCTCCTGGAATGCAAGACGGGCAGCAGAAACGAAAGCAACTTCTTTGGAGTCAACCGGGTGATATTTTCCGTCTACCAGTGTCGCCTTCAAACGAACCACGGGGTAACCCGCCAAGACGCCTTTTTGAATGCTGTCTTGAAGGCCCTTCTCAACGGAGGGGAAGAATTGTTTCGGTACAGCGCCGCCGAATACACATTCTGCGAACTCCAATTCATCCTGGGTACCCGGTTCAAACTCGATAACCACTTTACCGTACTGGCCGGCACCACCGGACTGCTTCTTGTGGAGGCCTTCTGCGGTAACCTTGCGACGAATGGTCTCCCGATAAGCAATCTTGGGATCGTTAATATCCACGCTAACGCCGTAGCGTGCCTTTAACTTACTCATAATAATATCGATGTGCAGGTCACCCATACCGATGACAACGGACTCGCCGGTAAAAGGATTCAAACCAAACTTAAACGTAGGATCTTCTTCAGCCAAACGGGCCAAGCTGCTCATAATCTTTTCCTCGTCTCCTCTGGTCTTGGGCACGATGGCCTGCATCATTTGAGGTTCCGGAAAAGTAATAGGCTCAATCTTCATAGGTTTCTTGCGGCTACCTAACGTGTCGTTGGTGGAAGTGACCGTCAACTTGGCAACGGCACCGATGTCGCCGGGGATGATTTCATCCACAGGAACCTGTTTCTTTCCCCGCAGGGCAAACACTTGCGAGAATCGCTCATCTGCTTCTTTGTTCGCGTTAAACATAATATTATCGGACTTAAACACGCCGGAGAAAACTTTAAACAAAGACAGACGGCCTACGAAAGGATCCGCAATGGTCTTAAATACGAAAGCAACCGGATGACCGTTGGGGTCGAAAGGAAGCTCTAGCAAATTGCCTTCCTTGTCCGTAGCCAACTGAGGACCGGCATCAATAGGACTGGGCATATATTCCAAAATGAAATCCATTAACTTCTTAACGCCCGTATTTTCATTGGCAGCACCCACCAAAACAGGGGCGCAGTTACAATCCAAGATAGCCTTCTTCAAGCCGCCGATCATTTCTTCAACTGTGAATTCCTCGCCGCTGAAATACTTGGCCATCAAAACTTCATCAGATTCTGCCACGGCTTCTGCCAAGTCGTGGTGTACTTTCTCTGCCTTCTCCCGAACGGATTCCGGAATCACGTCCTCAATAAAGGTACCGTCCGCACCGATTTTGTAACCGATCATCTTAACGGTATCTACCATACCCACTAACGCACGGTCATCAAAAATAGGAATCTGCAGCGTAACGCAGGAAATACCGAAGGCTTCACGCATAGAAGCGTACAACTTACCGAAATCGGAATGCTCTTCATTCAGTTTATTCACAAAGAACATTCTGGGCAAATTCCGTTTGCTGACCATATCCCACGCTTTCTGTGCACCCACGGAAACCTGGTCCCCTGCTACAACGATAACAGCGGAATCCGCAACACTCAAACCCTCTAATTGCTCTGCCACAAAGCCAAAGTATCCGGGGGTATCGATAATGTTGATCTTCTTGTCCCGCCAGAAGCAAGGTGCAATGGCCGTTTGCACCGACACGTGACGTTTAATTTCTTCCGCATCGTAGTCCAGCACGGTATTTCCGTCTGCAGTCTGACCCAATCGATCAATCGCTTTAGAAATAAAAAGCATCGACTCACCGATAGACGTCTTTCCGACGCCACTGTGACCCAGGAAAACTACGTTGCGCAAATCCGAACTGTTCATAACAAACAACCTCCGCTCAAAAATATAGAATTATAAGAATGCATTCATTATAACTTTTTATTCATAATTTGTCAACAATTTTCATATTTATTCTTTCTAAACATTCGGCAGTAATTTCGTACACTTGGGTGCCGTTTTCCAACCGTTTTACAGAGGAGGCAGTGGATAAAATTTCAGCGGTATCCGGAACCTTTTCGTCCAGTAGGTGCATGCCCTGAATGCGGGCGTACGCCAGGGCCTCTCCCCCGTCAAGCTCTCGCAAGGCGACTTTGGTTTCAATCTCCTTCGTGTAGGTCACACCCAAAGGAAGCCGGGTTCCGTTTGGGAAAGACCAATATTTTACCTCGGTCGTTTTGGTGCAATTGGCGCCGAAATCCTTTTTACACCAGGGAAGCCACGTTTTGGAAGGAAGTGGGATTTTGAGGCCGAACAGAAAGAAAGCGGAACGGGTTTGACTTCTCCCCGTTTTTTCTATTTGTTCAACAGCCTCCTGCACCGGGACGCGAACCGTATACCAGGTGCGGCCTTCCACCTCCGCTGACGCACGTAAGCCTTGTTCTAAGCCGGAAACCACCACTTGTCCCCGGTGGACGATCTCCCCCACCTTATATAAGGGCGTTCCGCGAAACACGGTACATTTCACCAATTCAAAATCTTTTGGGGCGGCCAAATCGCAGGGTGCGTTCGAGGGTACTTCCGGAGCGGTTTGGACGCCGCCTTCCATTTCCACGTAGATTTTCGTCCCCTTGCGGCGCACCAGCACCCAAGAAAGGTCCTTTTGGTCCTGTAAAATGGCGCTTGCCACCTCCCGTGTATGCACCGTCTGCAAAAAGACACCGGGACGAACACCGGTCTGTCCCAATATTTTTTCCGCCGCCAAAAGATTTTCCCGGGTAACACCTTCTCCCGGCACAAGTTCCACAGACCAAACCATACTGCTCAAAAGACCCACCAAGGCGCATGCCAGCAGGATGGAAATCGCCAAAGCCTTGCGATACTTAAACCTGCGCACAAAAAAAGGAAACCCTTTTCTTTGCAGTACGCGGGTACGGCAGCCGACCTTTTTACAGATAGAGCGAGTATTTTTGCGATAAGACCGAAGTGGCAGACACAACCGAAACGCATCGTTTCCGCTACGTGTCAAATCCCAAAGTTGAATCCCGCGACGAATGGCAATGTTGATCCATTTTTCCGGGCACGCTCCCCGCACTTCAATTTGCACGTAGCCAAAGCAGTAGGGTAAAATTTTCATAAATGATCCTCATAATAAATGCGGCGGATGGTTCCGCAAATCGTCACGTATTCTTTAGTGACGTGGGCGACTTCCAAACGATTTCCCTCTAATACCAAGTTTCCTGCGCGGGTTGCAATACAAATGCTTTTTTCCCCTACGGAAAGCAGTCCCTTGTAGTTGCAGATTTCCACTTTTCGGTCCCCCACCAGCCGCACGGAAGGCAGAGACAGCACCTGCTCCGTTGGCACGCCTAAAATATGTTCCATCATGGCATTAAGTCCTCCGGATTTCCAAACACGTACCCCGCCTGTTGACTTTTCGCAATGATTTCACCCAGCGCCGCCGCATTGTCAGAAGACACGGCGTGGAGCAGTAAAATAGCTCCCGGATGCAGATTTTTCAAAACTGTTTCCAGCGCGTAGTCGGCGCCTTTTTGCTCCGATACCACCCAGTCCTTGTAGGCAAAACTCCAAAGCATACACCGGTAGTTCAAATCTTTGCACAGACGCAGGACGCCTTCGCTGAATTCCCCTTTCGGCGGCCTCAAAAAACACATTTCATAGCCGAATGTTTCTTCCACCAAACGGTGAAGTTGCAAGATTTCGTCCTGGGCCTGTTTGACGGAAACAGCGGCCAGCGACGGATGATTCATAGAGTGATTACCCACACTGTGACCTTCTTCAATCATACGGCGAATCAATTCCGGGTTCTGTTCAAAGTAATCGCCCGTAATATAGAAAATCGCCTTGACGCCATGGTTTTTCAGCGTGTCCAGAATTTTTGCGGTGTAGCCGTTTTCATAACCTTCATCGAAAGTCAGATAAATAGTTTTCTTTCCGGTGTCTCCTACGTACAAAGCCCCATATTGCGCCATCAGCGTTTTGTACGTACTGGGAATTTCCGGCACGGAACCGTTTTCGCCCCTTTTCAAGCCCCAGCAGATCGTCCCGCCGGAAGCCGAAACCACCAAGTCCCGGTCCGTTGTAATTTCTTGACTGAATGGACTTTCCTCGCCCATGCTGTGAATGGCCCGGGCCACCGGAAATGCCATTAAGGCAAGGAGCAATAAAATCGGCGTGACCACCGTGGCCATACGGGAACGCATCCCGTAGGACAAACTGTTTTTCATATACAAAAACCTCCCGACCTGTCTATTTACGTTCATAGATATGCGGTCGAGAGGTAATTTATGCTGCGAGGGGTAAAATGGTTTTATTTGCTTTCCAGACGATCCGTATTGATGACACTCTCATCACAGGCGTTGATCAAAATATTCTCCTCCGTACGCCAAGTACAGGTGGTATCTGTAAGGGCATCGATTTGGAATACGTAACCGCTGCCATTGAGGGTAATACCACTGATTAAATTCTTCGGATCGCCAATGGCGTAGATTTCGTAGGGTGCAACCAACTGCTCAGCATGCACGGCAATATACGTTTCATTGACCACCCGGATTTCCGACATGGCTACAATCCGCTTACCGTTAATGGAAATTGCCTGCGCACCACTGGCGCGAAGTTCGTTAATCAACAGAAGCAAATTTCGTTGCAGCATACTGGTATTCGTACGTTCACCTACGTTAATCTGTACGTACACACCCCTGCCCTTCACTTCTGTGAGACCGGCAAACAACTTTACGTTGTCCAATTCCGTTTGCAGTGATTTCAACAACTCTTCATCCGAGGACTGTTCGATTCGGTTTAAACGGTCCCGCAATTCCTCATTCTCCATTTCCAGGGTTTCCAGCGTAGCGTTTAAATTCAAAATCGTTTCACGCAGGTCTGCAACCTGGTTCATATTGGATTGGTCCGAGCCTTCTTTCTCAATAATGGAACGGTATTGCATAGCAGCCACTACACCAATGGCAACACACACCAAGGTAATGGCTACGTTTCGTATAATCACACCGGGATTTCTTTTCTTCTCCATCAAAGAACCTCCTCTTTCTAAGGGAACAATTTTGTAATCAACGATTTGTAATTTCCGCTGTATGCGTTGATCACAATCGACTGGCTGGTTTGAACGTCATAGATCAAATTTTGGGCGACGATAGTTCTGTAAATACTGCTTTCACGGTACGTCCGTGACAAAACCTCCGGATCGCCAATAGCATAAATATGATAGGGCGGGAACTCCCGCGTTCCGTTAATACGAATGCTGGGACCCAGACAAAGGATTTCCGTGGTAGGCAGAATCCGCTGTCCATTCACCGAAATAGCCTGCGCTCCCGCTTCTCTTAATACGTTCACCGTCTCCACTAAATAAGTATCGTGGATAATGGAGCTTTGAACCAAACCGGAGTCATCCAACCGGATAACGATCCCGGCACCTTGCACCGCGGTAAGTCCGGCTTTCACCCGATATGCATCCAAATCGTCCGTGTACTTCTTGTACAATTCGTAGAACTCTTTGTTCCCTTCCCGCAGGGACTGCAAGGCGACGTCGTATTCGCTTTCCAAGCGTTCGATTTCTTTCTCCTGGTTTTGAATCTTTTCTTGCAACGCTTCTATTTCCTTTTGGTACATTTGAATTTCTTCCTGTTGCTCTTTGGAAATTTCAGATTGCGTTTTGTGGCGGGCAAGGATTTGGCTTACCACCAAGGCGGATAACACTGCAAACAGCAGCGCAATCACAATATGCTGACCGTATTTCTTACGTTTCATTTCGTCTTTCATCCACACACCGCCTTTCATAAACAATCTTCTTGAATTATACCAAACTATGCCGACATCCGTCAATTTGCAAATTTACAGACTTTTCACTATAATAACGAAGAATAAGAAGAAAGGACGGACACCGGATATGACGGCAAGTATTTGTAATTTAGGCTGCAAAGTAAATTATTACGAAAGTGAATTTTATGCACAAGAGTTGGAAAAGCTTGGTGTCAAGGTGGTTCCCTTTCCGGACTTTGCCGATATCTATATTATCAATACGTGTACCGTAACCGCCGAAAGCGATCGCAAGGGGCTTCAAATGATTCGAAGAGCCGCAAAAAAGAATCCAAATGCTTTTATCGCGGTAACCGGATGTCTCGCCCAAATGAAATCGGAGCGGATTCAGGAAATCGCCGGTGTAAACTGTATCATCGGCAATACCAACAAACTGGAAGTACTGCGCAAGATCCGCGCTTTTCTAAGTGGCGAAATAGGCCGGGCAGACCCTGTATATATACATTCTCCCGCCTTTTTACCGGCTTCTCCCTACGAACCCATGGAACTATCCGGCACCAAACATGCCCGGGCCACGGTAAAAATTGAAGATGGTTGCAATTCCCATTGCGCGTATTGCATTATTTCCACCGCCCGGGGTCCGGCGCGCTCCAAAGCCCCGGAAGATACGCTTCGGGAAGTTGCGCAATTGGCACGTGCCGGCTACAAAGAAGTGATTTTGACTGGCATTGAGTTGGCTTCCTACGCAGGAGATCTGCCGGCATTGGTACAGGAAATCGGAAAGATTCCCGGCATTGAGCGCATCCGATTAGGTTCTTTGGATCCGGCTTATTTAACGAAATCCCGCATTGACCAACTGCGGAAAGCCGAAAAATTAGCCCCTCATTTTCATATTTCTTTGCAAAGCGGTTGCACCGCCACCTTAAACCGAATGCGGCGGAAATACAACCGCACTATGGCGATGAATAACTTGTGCTATTTAAGAGAATGTTTTCCGGAAGCACAATTTTTTGCGGATATCATCGTAGGTTTCCCGGGAGAGACGGAAGAAGATTTTTTAGAAACAGTGGATTTCATTCAGCAGTTTCAGTTTTTGCATCTGCATATTTTTCCCTACTCCAGGCGAGCCGGAACGCCGGCTGCGGAAATGCCGCACCAAGTACCCCAAGAGACCAAACGCAGACGATGCAGTAAACTGTCTGCTGTGCAACAAGGGATCAAACGGGAAATTCTGGAAAACGTCATAAAAAATGGAACCCCGCTCCCCGTTTTGTTTGAAACGGAAGAGAACGGAAGTTCCATTGGTCATACGCATCATTTTATGGAAATTGAAGTACAAGGTGCTTCCGGACTGCGGGGACAAATTCATCCCGTGCTGCCCCTTGCAATTCAAGGGGACCGATTATCCGGAATACTTGCTGAAAAATAATCGATTACAGTTCCTTTCGGTTTGCTTCCACCTCGTTGTAGGTGTCTGCCAAAAACTTACCTAATTCCATCAATTTGCCATCCATATATTCGCGAGTGCCCTTGCGAATTTCTCTGGCCTTTGCGTTGGCGTCTTCCACAATCTGGCGCGCCTGTTCATTGGCAATTTGCGTTACCTGATGACTGTCGATCATCTGTTGACGGGTATTCTCCGCTTCTTTAATAATCAATTCAGCATCTTCGTGAGCTTCGGTAATAATGCCGCCGGCTTCCTTCTCTGCCCGTGCAATCCGCACGTCTGCGTCATCCTGGGCTTTTTGAATAATCTGTTCTGCATTGTCATACGCATTCTTTAAAAGATCCTGGCTCTCTTTGTAATAAGCGTTTGCTTGAACAATTTCTTGAGGCAGAATGTCACGAAGTTCGTTAATCAATGCAAGCAACTCATCGCCGTCTACTGAAATACGATTGCTGAGCAACGCCTTACGACCGGTGTTAATAATTTCTTCCATTTCTTCCAACAATTCGATGCTTTGAATTTCCATAATAATCGCTCCTTTGCTGTTTCTATATCAAGTTAACCTTTATGCATCATCTTTGCCTCGATATCATCCACAATCTCTCCCGGTACCAAGCCGTGAATGTCACCGCCGTGCTTGGCCAGTTCCTTTACAATGCTGGAACTTAAGAAAGAGTGCTGGATATCTGCCATTAAGAAAATCGTTTCCACGTTCTTGTCAATATGTTTGTTCAGTGCTGCCATCTGCAGTTCATACTCGTAGTCGGATACGGCGCGAAGACCTTTCACAATGGCGACGGCATGATGTTGATTGACAAAATCCACCAAAAGGCCGTCAAACATTTTGACTTCCACGTTGGGCATCTGATCCGTACATTTACGGATGAGTGCCACCCGTTCTTCCATAGTGAAAATGGCGTTCTTCTTAGAAGTGTTCACCAAAACGGCTACAATTAAGTGATCAAACAATTTTGAGGCACGGCGAATGATATCCAAATGACCGTTGGTCAAAGGATCAAAACTACCGGGATATACGCCGATTCTCTGCTCACATTGCACTGTTTCCATGCTCTACTCCTCTGTCTCGTATACCGTAAGGCCTACGGTTCCGTAACTGCGCATCTTCTGTTTGGTAAAGACGCCTGCCCTATCCGGAAGCGTTTCTTCTTTCGCGTGTTCACACATCACCACACAACCGGGTGTATACAAACGGTGGGACGAAATCAATTCCAACACCTGCGGAATGACATGTGCCGCATAAGGAGGATCCAATAATACCAAACCAAATGCACGTCCCTGTTTCTGATATAGCGCCAAAGCCTCTTTGTAGTCCAACTGCGAAACCGCAGCCTTGTCCGCAAAGCCCGTATAGGTTAAATTCTCTCGGATGACGCCGCAACACGCCTTGCTGAAATCATTCATACAGGCAAACGCTGCGCCTCGGCTCAGCGCTTCCAACCCAAGACTTCCGTTTCCGGAGAAAAGGTCCAAAACTGTTTGGTCTTCCACCCGTCCCGTAAGAATACTGAACATGGGCTCCTTGACTCTGTCCAACGTGGGTTTAGTCTTGTCAGAAGAAACTGTCTTAATTCTGAGTCCGCGGGCGCTTCCCGCAATAATCCGTACCATGCGCGCTATCTACCCCGCCGTCACAAAACTAATTCATAGTATAGTATAATTTTTTAGTAGCTTTTTGTCAATGACCAATAAATGTGCTATACTGCGATCGGTGGTATTTATGTGGAAAGTTTTCTTATGGATTTTACTGATCGTTTTTGTAATCTTGACCCTGCTTTGTGTGGTCGTTTCGTTTCTGCTGTTCCGTTTTGCTTGTAAGCGGGTTCAGGAGAACAAAACCAAAACAAAAGAGAAATTGGCGGAGTCCGCCGCTCTACCCCATGAGGCTGTGATTCAAGCAGGGCTGGATTATATAAACGCCCAGCCTTACGAAGAAGTGTCCATCGTCAGTCACGACGGACTGATCCTGCGGGGACGATTCTACCCCGCCGCCACTCCGGAAGCCAAGCGAACCATTCTGTGTGCCCACGGCTTCTACAGCTACGGCATTCACGACTTTGGTGCCGTAGGGGATTTCTATCTGCCCCACGCTTGTAATATGTTGATCATTGACCACCGGGCCCACGGCAAAAGCGACGGCAAATACCGCACTTTTGGCGTGAAGGAAAGCCAAGACATTCTGGCTTGGACGCAGTGGCTGGCTGGTCGCGCACCCAACCTGCCTATTTATTTAGACGGTATTTCCATGGGCTGTTCTTCCGTGCTGATGGCCTGCGACGGTCCCTTACCTAAACAGGTGGTGGGCATTATTGCAGATTGCGGATATACGTCACCAAAAGAAATTTTTACCCACGTGCTGAAATTGTGGTTCCATTTGCCCGCTTTTCCGGTATTGCCCATCGCCGGATGTTTTTGCCGGTGCATTGCCGGATTCTCCATTCAAGAAGATACGAGAGCCCACGTGGCCCGCTGCATGCTGCCCATTATGTTCTTCCACGGTGCAGCAGACAATTTCGTACCTACAAAGATGAGTACCGAGAATTTCCACGCCTGTACCTCACCCCACAAGTCTATAAAGATCACAGAAGGCGCCGCCCACGGCGAAAGTTATTTAATCGACCAAGAGGGCTGTCAAACCCACATAAAAGAATTTTGGAGGCTGTGTGAAAGCCTCCAAAATGAACGCACAGATTCGTCTGAAATTACTTCTGCGTAGCTTCCCACTCTTCTCGGGTCATAAGAAGTTGTCTGGGTTTGCTGCCGTCTGCGGAAGAAATCAACCCCGCACTTTCCAAAGCGTCCACCACGCGGGAGGCTCTGGAATATCCTAGTTTTAATTTCCGTTGCAGGAAAGACGTGGATAATTGCTTATATTCAAGGGCCAATTCTGCAGCCGCTTGAATCACTTCCGTATCGCAATCTTCCTCGTCACCGCCGGAAGTACCCGTCGTGCCGCCACTGCCGGTGTTTCCGCTGGCTTTCGCTTCCATAGACGCCTGAATTTCTTCACTGTATACGACCGTGCCGCAGTTTCGCTTAATATCTGCAACCAGCGCTTCAATTTCTCCGTCCGATACAAAGGCACCTTGCACACGCATAGGTTTCGACATACCGATGGGATGGAACAACATATCCCCTCGACCAAGCAATTTTTCTGCGCCAATACCGTCTAAAATGGTTCTGGAGTCCACTTGGGAGGAAACCGCAAAGGCAATTCTGGAAGGAATATTGGCTTTGATCAAACCGGTAATAACGTCTACGGAAGGACGCTGGGTGGCAATGATCAAATGAAGGCCGGCCGCTCTGGCTTTCTGGGCAAGACGAATAATCGAGTCCTCGATTTCTTTCGCCGCCACCATCATAAGATCCGCCAGCTCGTCAATAATAATCACGATTTGAGGCATATTGGTCATGGTCTTTCTTCTGGAAGCCAATTCGTTGTACCCCTTAATATCCCGCACACCGAATTGGGAGAATTCGCTGTAGCGCCGTTCCATCTCCCCTACAGCCCATGCAAGGGCTGCGGCAGCCTTCTTGGGATTGGTAACCACGGGCACCAACAAATGAGGAATGCCGTTGTACACGCCCAACTCTACAATCTTCGGGTCAATCATAATCATCCGAACCTGCTCGGGACCGGACTTATACAAAATGCTGGCGATAATGGTGTTAATACAAACACTCTTTCCGGCGCCGGTGGCACCTGCAATGAGCAAGTGGGGCATCTTGGCAATATCGTGAATAATATTGGTGCCGGCAATATCCTTGCCGATGGCAAAGGTCAAATTCGAACGGGATGCCTGGTATTCCGGGCTGTCAATAACATCCTTTAAGTATACGATTTCCACTTCTTGGTTGGGCACTTCTATGCCCACGGCTTCTTTTCCCGGAATGGGGGCTTCAATGCGCACACCGGTAGCCGCTAAATTCAAGGAAATGTCATCCGCAAGGGATACGATTCTGCTGACTTTCACACCGGGATTGGGCTGAATTTCATAACGGGTAACCGCGGGACCTTTGATTACCGCCGTAACCTTGGCGCCTACACCGAAACTGGCCAGTGTATCAATTAAACGCTTGGCTCTTGGATCTTGCTCTCCATCCGTTTCCCGAACCTGTTCCTTCTTCCGTCCCGTACGCAAGTGATCCAAAGACGGAATGTCATATTCCGCCGGTGCCGGAATCGAAGTTGCCGGTACAGATGCTTTTCTGACGTGGGAAGGAGCGGCAGCCGGACGCGTTTGTTGGTGGCTCATTTCAAACAAGGCATTCACCATAGTGCGATCCGCATGGACTTTATCGTCTGTGTAAGCAGGTTCGTGGACTGGTTCCGGGATTGGAGTCGATTCCACTTCCGATTCCCTTTGGAAAATAGCAGGGCGAATGGTTTGCGCAGGACGAACAGGCCGCGTTTCTGTGTTCTCCTCTACCGAATAATCTTTTCTTCTTCGCGGGAGCGTGCGGGCACTTTCTTCAATGCGTTTATCAATTTCTTTGGTTAAATCATCAGACACCTGATCCAATTCTGAAGAAGAAGCTACGTCTTCCACAAACTCAAAGGTTTCAGGTAAAATGGTTTCTTGTTTCGGTTGGGGCACCGATTCCTTGGTTGTATCCGTGTTTGTCACAATGGGGGTCACAATAACTTCTTCCGTTTCGTCAGCGGTTTCCGCAGATTCCACGGCGGCGCCTTTATTTCTGGCTTGATTGGTTTGATACATCCGGTGGGTTCGGATTAAAAAGTCGGAGGAAGCTACGCTACGCTCGAGTGACGGGGTCTTATCTTCATCCGGAGATAAATCTACGAATTGGGCTCTTGTGGGTTGGAGCTTTTCAAGTCCTCCGGACGGTACAAAACGCGGCGTATTTTTTTTTTGCAGTACCGGACGCTGAAGCGGGGACTGAATTTCTTCCGTATCGTCTGTTGTTTCAGTAGGTGCCGGTTCACCGGACACAGGTATTTCCGGCACTTGCCCGTCATCCGCAGATTCTGTGGCAGCAGTATATTTCGTACCTCTTGCCAACGTAATCTTCTCCATAATAAACTCAACGAGAATGCCCAGTACAAAATAGGCCAGGAAAAGCACTAAGAAGGACAGGATAAAGAAATAATTTAATTTAATCTTCAAGCAAAGTGCAAGGGCTGCAATACAAAGCAAGGATACCCAATGGGTCTTGATGAATTTCTTCGCAATTTCTTTAATCATTTTGACACTCTCCATATAATAAATGGTTTACTCTTTTGTAAGCAAAAATTTATATTTTGAATTATAACATAGTTTTATTTAAAATGCAAAGGGGCTTGCTTATGCTGCCCCTTTGTCTTTCTTACGTTTTTTGTATTTCCGTACAATCCAAAGTGTGCCTAACCCGATGACTGTACCGCCAATTACCACAAAATTCACAACGCGGATAATGGAATACCATTTAATGCTATCCCGATGTTCATCCGTGAGTTCCACGTAGTAATGAGCGTTCTTTGCATTCTTAAAGGCACTCTCCGCGAACAAAAGCGAATAGCCCTGCAAATGAGACTCGTATTGCAGTACGTCTCCTTCCCGGTAGTAGAAAATCTGAATGAAATTCACCCGAATGTCCGGAAGCGTCGTACGAACTTGCGTCATAATCTTCCAAGCCAGTTCCACGTAATCTTCGTAAGCAATGTTTCTACCGGAAATGGTGGCCGTTAACTTTACGGAATCGCCGTATTGCAGCAGCAGATCTCTTGCATCTTTCTGTCCATTCTCCTGTGTATCCGGCACAGCCACGGAAACTTCCGGAACAAGGGTGCTGCCTTCAATATCTTCCCAAAGTGTAAGCAAGTCGTCTTCCAGTACGTTACCCGCGCTTTCGGACAACGCTTGGTTACAAACAAAATCCCGGTAATAGCCGTCTTCCCGCACGGTAAAACGCTTCGAGGTAACCAAATACGTTCCCGTATCGGTCTTGCAGGCATATACGTACCGCTCCCGCACCTTGTCGAATTCCTTAAAAGAAACGTTAAATTTCGTATCCGGATATTTTTCTTCTAAATAGTTCGTTACCGTGGGGTGGTTTAAGAGATTTCCCGGGAAAAGGCCCGAATTCTCTGCATATAAAATATACGAACCGATGACGATCAATGCCAAAAAGGCAATCAGTAGCGGTTTCTTCAACCGCTGCCAAGTGCCTTTCCAGTCAAATTTCGTATTCGTTTCAGAAAGTTCAGCCTTCATAGGAAGCAATTACAGTGAAGTCGTTTACCTTAAGACTTGCACCGCCAACCAAGCCGCCGTCAATGTTGGGCATATCAAAGAGATCCTTGGAATTTGCCGCATTTACGCTGCCGCCGTACTGAATGTGAAGCTTGTCTGCTGTTGCATCGTCATAGAGCTCTGCAACAACCTGACGAATAATTGCACAAACTTCTTCAGCCTGCTCGTTAGAAGCTGTTCTGCCGGTACCGATGGCCCAAATAGGCTCATAAGCGATTACCAAGGATGCAACCTGCTCCGCTGTCAAGCCGCCCAAAGCAACTTTAATCTGGTAGCGAATATGCTCCGGCATAACGCCTTGGTCCCTTTGCTCTAAAGTCTCACCGCAGCAGATAATAGGAGTCAAACCGTACTTAAATGCAGCGTGGGCTTTCTTGTTTACGGTTTCATTGGTCTCACCAAAGTACTCACGGCGCTCAGAGTGACCAATGATAACGTATTCGATACCAAGATCTTTGAGCATAGCGCCGGAAATCTCACCGGTGTATGCACCCTTGTCTTCGAAATGCATATTCTGTGCAGCGATCTTCAAATTGCTGCCATTTGCCGCTTCCAAAGCTGCAGGGATGCAAACGAACGGAACGGCTGCAATTACAACGTTCTTAGAATTCTTAACAGCTTCCTTTAATTCCATAATGAACTCTGCTGCTTCAGCAGGGGTCTTGTTCATCTTCCAGTTACCGGCAATAATCTTCGTACGTGCCATAATTTATTTCCTCCAAATGTTTGTTCTAAATAATTAGCGATCCATCAAGCAAGCGATACCGGGAAGTGTCTTACCTTCCAAGAATTCCAAAGAAGCGCCGCCGCCTGTAGAAATGTGGGTAATGGAAGCTGCAAAGCCAAGTTTCTCAATGGCTGCTGCAGAGTCACCGCCGCCAACGATAGTGGTAGCTTCTGTATGAGAAAGTGCTTCTGCTACAGCGATGGTACCCTTTGCAAGTGCGGGGTTCTCCGTAACGCCCATAGGTCCGTTCCAAACAACGGTCTTTGCGTTCTTTACAGCGTCTGCAAACAATGCGGACGTTGCAGGTCCGATATCCAAGCCCATCTTGTCATCGGGAATGGCATCAAATGCAACAACGTCTACGTCGATGGGTGCATTGATCGGATCCGGGAAGCTTTCTGTTACAACACAGTCAACAGGAAGAAGAATTTCAACGCCCTTCTCCTCTGCCTTCTTCAGCATATCCTTACAGTAGTCAATCTTCTCATTGTCTACTAAAGACTTACCAACTTTGTAACCTTTCGCAGCCAAGAAGGTGAACGCCATACCGCCGCCGATGATCAAAGTGTTTGCTTTGTTCAGCAAGTTCTCGATAACGCTCAGCTTGTCCGCAACCTTCGCACCGCCTAAGATGGTAACGAACGGTCTCTCCGGATTCTCAAGGGCTTTGCCCATGATGCTGATTTCTTTTTGAATCAAGTAACCGGATACAGCAGGCAAATAATCTGCAAGGCCTGCGGTGGTAGCGTGTGCTCTGTGTGCAGTACCGAATGCATCGTTTACGTAAATCTCAGCGAAAGAAGCAAGCTTCTTTGCAAACGCTGCATCGTTCTTCTCTTCTTCTGCATGGAAACGTGCGTTCTCCAGCATCAAAATTTCGCCGTCTTTCAGTGCAGCAACTTTTGCTTCAGCATCTGCGCCAATTACGTCGCTGGCCTGAATCACTTCTTTACCCAAAAGCTCGCCCAATCTCTTGGAAGCGGGAGCCATGGAATATTTTGTATTAAACTGTCCCTTGGGTCTGCCCAAATGGGAAACAAGGATTACTTTTGCTTCGTGGTCTGCAAGATACTTAATTGTAGGAAGTGCACCTACAATTCTCTTGTCATCCGTAATGTTCCCTTCTGCATCGAAGGGTACATTGAAATCTACACGGACAATGACTTTCTTGCCCTTAACGTCAATATCTTCTACACTTTTTTTGTTGTACATACTCATGCGCAGCACACTCCTTTTCATAATACAGCGCTTCAAAAAACGCGTTCTTCTTATTTTATAATGAAATGGGGTGTTTCGTCAAGTATTTTACCTTAAAATTCAAACTTATTCTCCCGATCGAACATCCCTTGAAGCGTCTCTTTTGCGGAAGCCCCCTCAAACAAAATCCGATGCACCGCCCTGCAAATTGGCAAATCTACGTCGTATTGTTCCGAAAGGTGCACGAGGGCTTTACAAGTGTCCACTCCTTCCGCCAATTTCTCCATGGGCACGCCCCGCACGAAATGCTCCCCGTACAGGCGATTGTGGCTGTACTCTGAGAAAAGCGTGGCCTGGTAATCTCCTAAATGAGACAGCCCGTAAGGGGTTAGTTCATTGCCGCCCATAGCCCGCACCAAGCGGGAAATTTCCCGGGCACCCCGGGCCATCAAAGCGCCTTTCAGCCCCGGACAATCATAGCCGTCTAACATGCCGGCAGCCAAACCCATCACATTCTTCGCCGCAGCCCCTATTTCGCAGCCAATTAAGTCCTGGCCATAATACATGCGAATTAAAGAACTGTTAAATACGCCTGCCAGTTTTTTGGTGAGTGTAATATCTTCCGAACCAATAACCATGCAGCTGGGTCTGCCGTGGGTGAAATCCTGCACGTGCCCCGGCCCCACCCAAATGGCAACTTGGGCTTTACTGCCGATTTCTTCCCGGAATATTTGCGTTAAACGCTTGCCCGTAGCCGACTCTAACCCTTTCATACAAAGCACGAAAACTTTCCCCGTTACGTCTTCCCGGGCGTTTAGATCCCTACAAAATGCCCGAAAACCTTGGGCACCGATCGACACCACAATATAATCCGAACGGACGGCTTTCTGCAAGTCGTCGGTCAGTTGGATCGTTTCGGGCAAGGTTAAGTATTCATTCTTCCGTGTTTGGGTAAAACGTTGATAATCTGAACTGGTGCTTCTTCCGTAAAGCACCACTTGATGCTGTTTGATTGCGGACAAATACCAGGCGATACAACTGCCCCACCTTCCGCAACCGATTACTGATACTTTCATCTGTCTCCACACCTCCATGAAAAATCAATCTTGCAGATAGTATAACACAGTATGCAGAAAATCACAAATTCATACGTATGCATGTAGGATACGAAAAATCGGTTTGGGCAATACCGCTTCTTTATTAAATTTATGCCAACATCCACAAATAAGATACGCCGCCCATCTGCGCCTTGCCGCCTTCTAAAGTTACGTTTTCAGACAAAAGCACCTTGCCATTTGCCGGCACGTCGATTTCGTAGGTGCGATCCGAGGGATTCACCGCACAGAAGAAGGTCTTGCCATTCTCTTTCCGAGTAAACACAACGGGATAACCCGTTTGTACCAATTGGAATGCTGCATCCGGGGTGAAATCTCCTAAATATGCACGCTTTGCTTCCACCAAATCTTTGACACCGTTCAGCAGGGATTTAGGATCCTTTGCTTGGGCTTCGCTGTTCACTTCTGTGTAGTTCTCGTGAATCGGCAAATACGTTTCCCCGTCGGTTTGGCTGAAGCCTGCATTCTTCCCATCGTTCCACTGCATAGGCGTCCGGGCACCGGTACGGCAATAACCGCCGTCTTTGGTTTTAAGATTGGAATACGGCATACCGATTTCGTCTCCGTAATAGATAAGCGGTACAGTAGGCAGCGCCAAAAGAAATGCAAATACGGTCTTTAATTCTTCCTGGGTTCTGCCCATGGAAACACGGGGCAAATCGTGGTTTCCGGATACAACAGAAATGTAACCGGACCCCTGTACGGCAGCCAAGTTCTCTAAGAAGTAATCGAAGAAGGTGTTGCACTCCCCTTGTCCTTCTTTCCGGAAGTAACTGTGGCCGTCATTCTTCAACACGTTGGTGCCGGCTTCCTGGCGCAATAACAAGTTGTAGCCTTCAAAATAACAATGGGTAATAAAGTCAATATCAAAGGTTCCTTTGGGCACGGCAAATTTAGGTTGTCCCCACTCAGATACGAAAATGGCTTCCGGATATTCTTCCCGCACTTTTCCGAAAATCTTCCGCCATACACGGCAAGAATACTCCCCGTCCACGTCGTCTTTCACAATGCTGTTGGCAAGGTCTACACGGAATCCGTCAATGCCTTTCTTCATATAGAACTTGATAATATCAATAACAATGTCGTGAAGTTTGCAGCAAGGCTCTTCGTCGTACAAATGCTGCCAGCTTTGGGTCTTCTTGGCAAATCCAAAGTTCAAAGAGGGCTGAAAACTAAAGAAGTTAATTAAATAGTTTCCGTTCCGCTCACACGTTCCGGTCATGTGTTTATAAGGACACCAACCGAATACGTCGTCGTTCCAAACGTAATAATCGGAATATTCATTGGGTTCAGCCTTTTGAGACTCCAAGAACCATTGGTGCTGATCGGAGGTATGACCCACTACCAAGTCGAAAAGCACTTTCATGCCTCTTGCATGAGCCTCGTGGGTGAGTGCTTCCACATCCTCCATGGTGCCGAATTTCTCGTCAATCTGATAGTAATCCTGCACGTCGTAGCCGCCGTCTCTAAAAGGCGATTTGTACACGGGATTTACCCAAACAATATCCGCAAACTGCTTGATATAATCCAGTTTTTGTGTGATTCCTTTCAGATCGCCGATTCCGTCTCCATTACTGTCGTAAAATGACGTAGGATACACGTTATAAATAATCGAATTGCTGATGTTTCTGTTCATAGCTTATGCTCTCCATTTCTCTTTGTGCTAAGTTAGGGTGATTGTACCATAGCGAGATTGTGAAGGCAAGGAATTTTTGGACTTTTCAGCCGGTAAAATGTGCAGTCGTCAATGATAGGTAACACTTTACTCAAAAAAATATGATGAAGTAAGAATTGGTTGTTATGACCTACATTACGGCCAAATAATCTGTCAAAACCGCCAACGGACTTTTGTACTTTAA
>JAGBGO010000061.1 GCA_017935905.1 Clostridia bacterium
ATACTGCTATAATTTTCCACACATAGTTTTATGCTGTCACGACACAATAAGAACAGCAATTCGTAATAGACTTGCATATTTCTTAATAAGTGTGGTGAAATGACAATGGCAAAGAAGAACAGTGCATTCAATCAGATGAAGTACGAGGTAGCCAACGAGCTGGGCATTCAGTTGAATCAGGGCTACAACGGTGACAAAACTTCTCGCGAGAACGGCTCCATCGGTGGTCGTATTACCCAGAAGGTTTTCGAGCAGTACAACAAGAAGAACGGCTAATTTACAGAAAGAGCCCGTCGATATGCAATCGTCGGGCTCCTTTTGTTTGTGAGTATTCTCCCCCAAGAAATCCCGTCAAACAGCAGCACGCTGTTCCTCCGGTTCTTCCACTTCCTCTAACGCAAAAGGAAATTCCTTCTGGTTACTTTCCTGTTCTTGCAACGTTTCCTCCGGCACTTCGGAGGTTTCTTGCTTTGCGTCATCCGTAACAGATTCTTGCTTGTTTTCCTCCGGATTATAAGCAACCTGTACGTCTTGTAAACGGGTAGGAACACCGCTATCCTCTATAACGGACGTATTCAGCAAAGTCAGCATATCCCGAAGACGTTCCACTTCTTTTCTGGTAAAAGTTACCCCTTTGCTGGAACGGTCTTTGTTCTTGCTCCAATCCCGAATATCCAAACGACTGGCAGCACCTTCCCAACTGACAATATTGACTTCACGGCGCCAACCTTTATCACTTTCCCGAAGGGTTCCTAAGTGATGTTTAAGCGTACATTGAATGGGCTTGCGCGAATCCCTGTTCATAGCCTCACCTCCTTTCAGCATAAAAATAAACTCGCCTGAACGCTACTACCTCCCCCCTTGTACCTGAAGTACAGGTCGTATGGTAGTCTTTCCGGGAAAATTGTTCAATTATTTCCCGGGAAATAACGTTCAGACGAGTTTATGCAATTCGTGCAAAGCCTTGTCACATAAGGCTTTTATATCATTTTTCAGGCATCTTACCCGATAATGCTTGCGTCCCAAGCCTCCGGTTTATCCACACCCATCAAGAATGCAACGGATGCCGCTAAGTTGGAAAGACCGTAGGAACCTTCCTGAATCTTGTACTGATCTTTATTGTCCGTATTATCATAGAAAATACAAGGAACCGGATTCAAGGTATGGGCCGTCTTTGCCTTGGGAGATCCATCCGGATTGGTGGCAACTTTACCCTTCTTGATTTCGTACATTTCATCGGCGTTACCGTGGTCGGCTGTAATGATCGCCATACCGCCCATCTCATCCAATACGGGAAGCAATCTGGACAAGCAAATATCTACCGTTTCAACGGCTACCCGAGCTGCCAACATACTGCCCGTGTGACCCACCATATCACCGTTTGCAAAATTCACACGAACAAACTGATATTTACCGGTGCGAATTTCTTCAATCAAACGATCCGTCACTTCAGCAGCCTTCATCCAAGGACGTTGTTCAAAAGGTACCACGTCAGACTTCACTTCAACGTAAGTTTCCAACGCATCGTCAAATTTACCGCTCTTGTTACCGTTCCAGAAGTACGTTACGTGACCGAACTTCTGTGTTTCTGCAATAGCTAGTTGTGCAAAGCCTTTCTTTGCAAGCAGCTCACCCATTGTATTGGAAATGGAAGGCGGATTTACAAGGTAACGCTCCGGAATCTTTAAGTCTCCGTCGTACTGAAGCATACCCGCATAGCAAACCTTGGGGAACGTTCTTCTGTTAAACGTGTTCAAATCAGGATCTGTAAACGCGCGGCTGATTTCAAGCGCACGGTCACCGCGGAAGTTAAAGAACACAACGCTGTCTCCGTCTACAATCTTGCCAACAGGACCATTGTCATCTGCGATCACAAATGCAGGCAAATCCTGGTCAATCACGCCGGTTTCTTTTCTGTACGTTTCAATAGCTTCTTTGGCAGATGCAAAGGTACGTCCTTCACCCAGAACGTGGGTGTTCCAGCCTCGCTCTACCATGGACCAATCTGCTTCGTAACGGTCCATCGTAATATTCATTCTGCCGCCGCCACTTGCAATCTTCGCATCAAAGGCAGCGTCGTTGACTTCTTGTAAAAAGGCTTCAAAAGGCTCTACGTACTCAAGTGCAGAGGTTTCCCCTACGTCACGGCCGTCCAAAAGGATGTGTACGCGCACTTTTTTGACGCCTTCAGCCTTGGCTTGGCGAATCATGGCGGTCAAATGGTTAATATGGGAGTGAACGTTCCCGTCGGAGAACAAGCCTAAGAAATGAAGTGTAGACTGCTTCTCCTGCACGTTGGCAACGATTTCTTTCCATCCTTCCGCTTCATACATCTTGCCGGATTCAATAGACTCGTTGACCAACTTTGCACCTTGGCTGTAAACAGCGCCGGCACCGATGGCATTGTGGCCCACTTCCGAGTTTCCCATATCGTCGTCAGAAGGAAGTCCTACAGCCGTTCCATGGGCTTTAATGCCTACCCAAGGATACTGGGCAAACAACTTGTCTAACATAGGCGTATACGCCAATTTAACCGCATTTCCTTCTTCTCTGTCGGCAAGTCCGATACCGTCCATTACAATCAGTGCGATAGGTCCTTTGTAGTTCATGAATAAACCTCCAATAAATCAATTTCAAACAGAGACATTTTACACCATTTTACATAAAGAAACAAGCCTTTCCCCTCGACTTTCTGCGCAGGGTATGGTAAAATAGTCGTAAGTTGAAAGGAGCGTTTGAGATGGGTGAACCACTACGGGTTGCAGTTTTTGCAGATATTCATTCCAATTTTGCCGCACTGCAGGCTTGCTTGGAAGACAGCAAGACTTTAGGCGCCGCAGAATACGTCGTATTAGGCGACATTGTCAGTGATTGGCACCAGCCCAATGAATGTGTAGACTTGATTCGAGATCTGACGCCTTTGGTCATTAAAGGAAACCGGGAGCAATATATGACAGACGCGGCAGTCTATATGGATCTATGGGAAATCTATCACCAATTTGCTTCTCTTCTTTGGACGTACCGTACGCTCACCCCGGAGAATTTAACGTATTTGACAAGTTTACCCCCTGTTTTGCATATACAGGGAAACGGCATTTCTATACGCGCCGTACACGGCTCTCCCAGACGTTCCAATGAGCTAATGCGCAGAGAAGACGGCGAAGGTGCCGTAATTCGCGCTTTAAGTGAAATCGAAGAGGACGTCTTGCTGTTCGCCCATACCCATGAACAATGGCAATATGATTTCGACGGAAAGACCGCAATCAATCCGGGAAGTGTGGGTTCCCATTTCAACTATGCCCACGGTGCTGAATATGCTTTATTGGAATTTGGAGAAGACGGCTTAAAGGTAACGTTTCGGCAAGTCCCCTATGATATGGATCAAAATTTCCGGAATGCCACAAAAACGGAGTTGTATGAGAAGGCCTATCCTTGGATTTCTGTAATATATTCTGCCGCTAAGAACGGATGTGACGAATTACGTCGTTTCTTGGCGGATATTGAAGAAGTTCGGAAACAGAATGAATTTTCCCAAGGCGGTCCCATTCCTAATGATATATATGATCAGGTGTTTGACGAACTGTACGCACCTTATATTACAAAATTAATTACGGGTCAAGACGAATTCCCCTCGCTGGGTTAAATCGATATAAGGGGCTGTCTCAAAAAAAGGTCGTGATTACAGGTATCTTTATGTTTCACGACCTGATGGCGGTCGTAAGTCATTCAAAACAATTGATTCACGACCCGATAAATTGATGTTGTTTCTTTAAAAACAAATATTCCGGGTCACAAATCTTTGATTTTGTTACATTCGCGACCCGCTTGCTGCAGAAATAGGTTGTGAAACATAGGTTTTGGTGTTTTTGCGACCTGTTGGATATTTTGAATCTATTCAAAACAGATAAGTTCTACTTCGTGAAACACAAAAGGCTGCCTCTTCAATTTGAGACAGCCCCAATGCTATTTGTCATAATATCAGAAGCAAATCAAGGATACTTTCAATACACCCTGCAACTTCTGGATTTCAGCGATGACGCTATCGTCAACGGGCTGATCCACACTTACAAAGGCTTCGGCCTTATCGCCGCGAATCTTACGGCTCCACTGCATGGCTGCAATATTTACGTCCTTCTCACCCAACACGGTACCGATCTTACCGATCATGCCGGGCACGTCTGTATTTTGAATAGCAAGAACGTAATCGGTGGGTTCAAAGTCTAACTTGTATCCGAAGAAGTCCACAATACGCAATTCACTCTTAGCAAATACGGTACCGGAAACGTTTAAGTGCTTATCCTCTTTGGTGATGTACTCAACGGAAATCAAGTTGGAGTACTTATCCAGCTGCGTAGACTTGCTCTCTACAAGCTCAACACCCATATTATCTAACATCATCTTGGCATTGACGTAGTTTACACGTGCCTTTACGATAGGCTCCAAGAAACCTTTAATCACAGACAAAGAATAGATTTCTGTGGACGTATCTGCAAGATCGCCGCTGTACGTAATCTTAATCTTCTTAACCGGCGTCTTCTCCGTTTGATAGTAAATCTTACCCAAGCACTCCGCAAGATTCAAATAAGGCTTGATCTCGTCAATATTGCCGGAAGCAATTTGCGGCATATTTACAGCGGGAACCATCTGACCCATCAACGCTTTCCCTACCAACTCCGATACGGCTGTGCCTACGTTGAAGTTGGCTTCCTTGGTAGATGCGCCTAAGTGAGGCGTTACAATACAGTTATCTAATTCAAGCAAGGGATTCTCAAAATCCTGCTCTTCCGGTTTCTTATTGTAGTTGGGCTCCGGATTCAAAACGTCCAAAGCAGCGGCAGCAACTTTGCCGGACTTGAGTGCATTGTAAAGTGCCTGCTCGTTGACCAAACCGCCACGTGCTGCATTTACAATACGAACACCGTCTTTACAAAGAGCAATTTCTTTCTCATCAATAATGTTAATCGTCTCAGCCGTCTTGGGTGTATGAATGGTAATAAGGTCTGCTACTTTCAGCAAATCTTCCAAAGTTTTGCAACGGGTTACGCCTAATTTAATAAAACGGTCATCGCTGATATAAGGATCGTATGCAACCACGCGCATATTCGAACCCATTAACTTTCTGGCAACGATGCTGCCGATACGACCCAAACCGATGATACCGGCCGTCTTTCCGTCCAGCTCGCTTCCAATGAAATTTCCGCGACGGAAGTCCTTTCTGCGACCCGCTGAAACAGCCTGTACTAAATTACGGAAAATTGCATAAGTGTGTGCAACTGCAAGTTCAGCAGCCGCCATGGTATTACTTTCAGGCGTATTTACAACAATAATACCCTTCTGTGTAGCAATCTTCAGATCAATATTGTCTACACCGTTTCCGGCACGGCCAACAACTTTCAAGTTGACACCGCGATTCATCAATTCTTCATTTACTTTCGTTACACTACGAACAATCAATGCATCATAATTCTCAATAATATCCAAAAGTTCTTCTCTTTGAATACCAAAACGCACGTCTACGTCAAAACCTTGTTCTTGCAGATATGCGATACCTTCTTTTGCAATGCTTTCCGTAACAATAATCTTCATCGTTCTCTAACCTTTCTTCCCCCAGATATATTACAAATTCGAATTATACTATAATTAAAGTTCTAAATCAATATTCTTTCCGGATTTTTCATAAGCTCTATATGTAACACCGGCGCTGTTCATCATCCGTTTAGACGCCTTGACACTATCCGTATCCGCATATTTATCGGAAAGATAAATCACTTCGGAAATACCCTTTTGAATAATAGACTTGGTACACTCGTTACACGGGAATAAAGTGGTGTAAATCCGTGCCCCTTTCAAAGGTCCGCCGTTGTAATTCAAGATTGCATTTAACTCTGCGTGACAAACATATATGTACTTCGTTTCAAGCGGTTCCCCTTCCCGATCCCAGGGGTATTCGTCATCGGAGCATCCGAAAGGCATTCCGTTGTACCCCAAAGACAAAATCCGATTGTTGGCATCCACAATACAGGCGCCCACACCGGTGCTTGGGTCTTTGCTGCGCTGGGAAGACAGCAATGCAATCCCCATAAAATATTCGTCCCACTTTAAATAATCTTCTCTCTTCATGGTAAAATATCCCCCTTCTTAATCCCGTCTTCGCCCTTGGGCAATCAAAACCATGCGAAGTAAACTTGCAACCGATGCAACCAACGCCGCCAAATATGTCATCGCCGCCGCGGATAAAACTTTCCGTGTCCCTTGAATTTCCTGTTCATTCAGCGCACCCGTATTGCTAAGCGCTACCACCGCCCGCTTGGATGCATTGAGTTCCACGGGAAGGGTAATCAAATGAAACAGCGTTGCCAAAGAAAACAGGATAATACCGCCATAAAGAAATGCAGGCATATCAGCAAATAAACCAATAATAAATACCCACCAAGAAATACCGGAAGCAAAATTAACCACCGGCACCATATTATTTCGAATCCTTAAGGGTGCGTAGGCTTCGCTGTGCTGTACTGCGTGCCCCGCTTCGTGAGCCGCGACGCCAAGGGCGGCAATACTGTTGCTGCCATACACGCCGGAAGACAAACGAATCACACGGGCTTTCGGATCGTAGTGGTCCGTCAGTTCGCCGGAAACCGGCACAACGTCCACGTCCACAACACCGTTATCCCGAAGTACCTTACGCGCCATATCGGCGCCGGTCATCCCGCTTCTTGCAGGGACATTGGAATACTTCCCATACGTAGAACGCATCTTAAGCTGAACCACCAATGACAAAATCATTGCCGGAATGACAAGTACCACGTACCAATAATCCATATAGAAAAATGCTGAAAGCATTCAAACATACATCCTTTCAAAGTACATTTCTATATAGTATACCCCAAGTTGCATTTTAATTCAATATCTCAACCCCGGGATCAATTTCATAAAGCAAGCCCTCCGGTATTCGTACTTGCACCCTTTTTACGCCCTGTTCATCGGTAAAAATACGCACAAATACGTCTCCATGCTCCCCTGCCGGCACCGTTCCTTGAAAGGAATCTAACGGACACGCAAGGGGCTGAATACGCACTTTGCCGTAGCCCGGTTCAATAGGCTGCACCCCTAAATAACAAGCCGTAAATTCATACAATGCAACAGAACTCCAACCGTGACAGTCAGATCGCATAGTTACAAAATCCTCCGGCCACGTAGTCAAATGCAAATCCCGAAGACCGATAAACATATCCCAAAGTTTGAAAGTCGTATGCACGTGTTCGTACAAGCCGGTTTGTTCTAAAGCTCTGCAAAGGAAATAGGAAAAACAATAAGAGGGCATTGCAAGTTCGTCTTTGCGGGCAATCATACGCTCCATTAACCCACGCTGTTCTTCTTTCGGCATAACGCCGGAAACAACCGCAAAAATCTGGGCATGTTGGCTCATCGGCTTTTTACCCGGAACGTCGGAGAACAAACCGGTTTGAGGGTCGTAGGCACATTTCCGAACTGCTGCTCCAATCCGTTCCGCCAGAGCATCGTACTCTGCCGCCACGTCATCCCGACCGCAGAACCGATTTACGGAAGCACCGGCACGAAGGGCGTAAACGTATAGCATATTGTAAAGTACGTGAATCTCCCCTTCTTTGGTCGGACAACCCCGATTCCATTCCTTGACCCAGTCAAAGAATTGCCAGAAACCCATATCTCCCAACAAATCCTCTTCATTGACGTACGTTTCGTAGAAAGCAAGTAATTTATCCAGAGTTGCCAACTGGCCACGCAGGAATTGCACGTTTCCAACGTACAAACGGTACGTATCCAGCATCAAAGGAAAATAAAACGGGAATCCGGGAATCATCTGACGGAATTTAGACGGCGCATTGCAAGGCATAAAACCATTGGCAAATTGAGAACCAGCAAAATCCAAAATGCCTTTCTCCACCAAACAGGCATCGCGGCTGATTGACAACGTGTACCGCATTTCCAGGAACGTATCCATCATATACTGCATGTGTTCAAAATACGGACAATCCATATAAGTTTCATACATACAGCGGCGAAGGGTTCTTTCGCTAATGGTCCAAATATCGTTATAATCCTGCTGCGCGCTTTCAAATGCGGCGGAAACTTCTAACGGATAGCTGGTTTTGGTAAAATCCGGTTGTTCCAATACAAAAGGCCGGTCATTGGAGACCGTTACTTCAATCTTCACAATACGAAACGTACGGAACAAGAACGGACTATACGTCTGCGTGCCCTCTTTTGCAATATATTCGTCCCGGAAACCGTATACACCCTGTCCTTCTCGCTGGTCTCGCACACCTTTCAAAGGATATCCGTCCGGTCCCGGATTTCCGTACCCTTCTGCGTAAGTGATCTTCACTATGCTCCCCGCGCCACAGGTAAAGGTAAAACGAGGATACGCATTGACCAGACAGCCTGTATCCAGTTCCAAAATACCGGTACCACCCGCAGGCACTGTAAGACCGTCAAATCCTTCCATATACATGGTTTTCTGAAACGAATCCCGCTTCATATAGGGATACGGAATATTCCGGGGTTTCGTATCATAATAAGGCCACAACGCCCAGGGATAGAATTCCCGTTCAACAGCAGCCTGCCACGAAAGGCCTGCTTGCGTAAGGGCAGCGTCAATAGATTCCATAAAGCCCACGTACCCCGTGAAAAGTTCCTTCTTAAACAGGTAGCCTTTATCTTCGCAGCACAGCCATTCTTTGGACGTGGCAAAGCCCAAGTCGGTTTCCAATTCCCGGATCAAAAGGGCACCCACCCCTTTGGTGGTAATGGAAGTAGGGCCGGTCCAGAATGCGATATCATACTCCGGATGGGTGTAATACTGCACAACGGAAACGTCAATCCGGTTCTCCCCTTGCACCAAGTACGGCGCTACGTCCACGCGGTCCATATACCACACGTCCTGAGGTGCCCTGCAAGGGCCGGTCATTACCCGCGTGCCGTTTACACAGAGCCAGTAGCGGC
>JAGBGO010000062.1 GCA_017935905.1 Clostridia bacterium
GGATATTGATATGTTTATGCGTATTGCAACAGAACTTCCTTTGAAACGTTTGATCGTTGGCGGTATGGACAGAGTATACGAAATCGGCCGTATTTTCCGAAATGAAGGTATGGATCCGAAACATAATCCGGAGTTTACTTCTGTTGAGTTGTATCAGGCTTATGCAGATTTCCACGATATGATGGATATCGCGGAAGGTATTATTTCCGGTGCTGCCAAAGAGATTTTGGGTACTTATGAAGTTGAGTGGATGGGTGAGAAGATTGATCTTACTCCCGGTTGGCGTCGTCTGACTATGGTTGAAGCGGTTAAAGAATACGTAGGCATTGATTTTGATGCCATTACAGACGATGCAGAGGCTGTTGCAGCCGCAGAAGCAAAAGGTGTTGAGCTTGCAGATGCTGCAGAGAAGACATGGGGTAATGCGTTGTATGCTTGCTTTGATCAACGTGTGGAAGCCCACTTGATTCAACCTACTTTTATTACTATGTATCCCGTTGAGGTTTCGCCTTTGACAAAACGTTCGCCTAAAGATCTTCGTCTTACGGAGCGTTTTGAGTTGTTTGTATGCCACAGCGAGCTTGCAAATGCTTATTCTGAGTTAAACGATCCCATTGATCAAAGAGATCGTTTCCAGAAGCAAGTGGAGCAGCGTGAACGTGGTGACGATGAGACGGAAATGATGGATGAAGATTTCCTTGCGGCGCTGGAATACGGTATGCCTCCTACGGGCGGTATGGGTATCGGTATTGACCGAACTGTCATGTTGCTCACCGGAACGGATACCATTCGGGAAGTAATTTTGTTCCCTACAATGAAACCCCTCGATTAAGAAAATGCCGTAAAATAGCGGTGTTACTTCGGTTTTGAAACCCAACAAGAACCGATTTTTAACACATTTACGACAAATGAAAAATGATAACACCCTACGACCGTCAAAAGTCATAGGGTGTTTTTGTTATATCCAATATCCTCTAAATATGTAACTGCATAAACAGCATAAGCCAAATATCAATGCAAACGGAATCAATATGAGTAAAACCTTTAAAAGAAATCGTAATGCCTTATTGTGTATCCTGTTGATTTTGATTTTAAGGTTATCGTATTTAGATTCAAAAGGTATAAACAATATTGAAAGAATGAGTTCTAAAATGTCTTCCATATATGCCTCCTTGTTAATTTACCAAGTTTTGTCGTAGCATAGGTTATTCCAACGATATACGACTTTGGATGTGGGAATTTCAATTTGACATTCATAGTGATAGGGTGCCTTATCAAAATGAAGCCAACATTTTAATAATTCCTCATTATATCTTTTGTATTGATATAGAAATTCTAAACTAAAAGTGCTGTTATTCACAAGACGAACTAATTCTTTGAGAGTCCATTCGATACGGATTGTTTTTCCAAAAATGTTTTTTCTAAAAACATAAATCGACACATCGTCATCAATGTGATAGTCAACCTGCGAAAAATCAGTGCGAACGGTTTCGTTAGAATTGTTTGCACGGTGTGAGGGAGTAACCCAGAAACCGTTTTGAAAATAAAAAGAAAGGATGCTGTTTTCGAATTGAATTCTATTGGCATAGCAATCGTGTAACGACAAAACAGAATCATCTGTATCTATATGCGTGTATACTTTTTGTTCGTTCAATTACCTCATCCCTTCTATTTCTAAAAGTTCTTCTATAGAGTAGGTTTTATCACACTTGTTGCATCGAAAAGCAGTTCTTATGAATTTTACATTTCCCATCATATAACCATCGCCGCCAGCTTGAGAAAAATCGTAATTCTTTGCTTCTTTCGATTTAGAATTAACTACAGTCTCCGCTTTGGTCTTTTCTAACATTTCGTTACAATGAGGGCAATAATGCTTTTTCATACAGAAAATCGGGTGAGACCATTCGCGCTTTTCACCGTGTATTTTCATAAAGATAGCACCTCGCTTTTTTTATTATGGCATAGAAATACGAAAAGTTCAATATTTCCATATCCTATCCTAAATTGACTGTCGACAGGAAAAGTAGTAGAATACCAATAGTCTTTTCAAATGGAGGTTCATTATGTTCCGCTACACAAATGATATTGCCCAAATTGCTTTAGGCAATCAAAAAGCACCGCTGGTGCTGAAAAACGGTAAGATTATACAGGTTTTTACCAATGAAATTATAGAGGCTGACGTTGCCATTGCAGACGGTTATATCGTTGGCGTGGGTCAGTATTCCGGGGAACAAGAGATTGATTTACAGGGAAAATACGTGTGTCCGGGCTTTGTGGATGCCCACTTACATTTAGAATCCACGTTGGTAAATCCCGGAGAATTGATTGAGCAAGCGGCATTGCAAGGAACAACCACGTTTATTGTGGATCCCCATGAAGCCGCCAACGTATCCGGAACCGCCGGCATCGATTACATCCTAAACGAAACGGAGGATGCTCAGGCAAACGTATACGTCATGGTACCTTCCTGTGTCCCGGCGGGACCCTTTGAAGATAACGGATTTGTTTTAACCGCGCAAGAAATGCAGCAGTACGTGGACCATCCCCGCGTACTGGGTTTAGGGGAAGTGATGGACTGCGGCGGCGTTATTGGTTGCGAACCTTCTATGCTGGAGAAACTAAACCTTTTTACCCAGAAAACCATTGACGGCCACGCCGGTTATTTGGGCCCCAAAGAAACCAATTGCTACGTGCTTGCCGGCATTGAAACGGACCACGAGTGTTGCACCTTTGAAGACGCGCTTCGGGAAATGCGCGCGGGCCTTCAGATATTGGTGAGAGAGGGTACGGCGGCTAAAAATCTGGAAAATATTATCCAAGGGGTTGTGAAGCATCGCTTGCCTTGCCATCAGCTAGCGTTTTGTACCGATGATAAACATATTGAAGATATTCAGAAACAAGGGCATATTAGTTATAACGTACGGAAAGCTATTCGACTGGGTTTGGATCCTGTTGAAGCCATTAAAGTTGCGTCTTTCTATCCGGCAAGACGTTATGGTCTAAAGCGTTTGGGCGCCGTTGCGCCGGGGTATCAGGCGGACTTATTGGTGCTGTCTGACTTGGAACAAGTAACGATTGAAGCGGTATATCACCGTGGCTTCGCTGTTACGTGCCGCCTAAAGACACAGCGCCCGGTGCCTGATGTTTTATTGAACACCGTACACATCCAATTGGGGGACGTTGGCGATTTGGCTTTGCCGATGTCATCCACAAAAGCCAGAATGATTGAAACGGTTCCGGGGGAAATTTTGACACGGGCATGTATCGAGGACGTTCCGGTGCAAGACGGATTTTTTAAGCCGGATGCCACCTATCAAAAGATCGTTGTATTGGAACGTCATCACGCAACCGGCAAGATTGGAGTTGGCATTGTGAAAGGATTTTGTATGCGTGGCGGTGCCATCGCCTCTACAGTGGGCCATGATTCACATAATTTGATTGCAGTTGGAGATAATGACCAAGATATCTACGCGGCAATTCGTGCTTTGGAAGATTGCGGCGGTGGTTATGCAGTGGTTGAATCGGGAAAGAAGCCGGTGGTGCTTCCATTAGAAGTGATGGGACTCATGAGCAACGCTCCTTATGAATCTGTGCAAACACAATTGGCGGATATGATTGCCATTGCACGCAGAATCGGCGTGCCGGAATATCTGGATCCTTTTATTACGTTGTCTTTCTTAGCGCTTCCCGTTATTCCGGAATTGCGGATCACGCCCAGGGGCCTCTATAACGTAATTGAAGGTTGTTTTACGTCGGTTGATATGAAAGGGTGATATTTATGGCTACACCGCACAATCAAGGGGAAAAAGGTGACGTAGCACGTACTGTGTTGATGCCGGGAGATCCGCTTCGTGCAAAATATATCGCGGAGCATTATTTGGAAAACGTATGTCAGTTTAACACAGTACGCAATATGTTTGGATACACCGGCACGTACAAAGGTCAATCTGTGTCCGTTATGGGCTCCGGTATGGGTATGCCCAGTATCGGGATTTACTCCTATGAACTGTATTCTATGTACGATGTGGAGAATATTATTAGAATTGGTAGTGCCGGAAGCTATTGTGATGAATTGGATGTACTGGATTTGGTGTTGGTTGAGAGCGCTTGGAGCGAATCTTCCTTTGCAAAAGTACAGGGAGGCGAGAATGCAGACGTGCTTTATCCGGACCTTACACTGAATGACGCCATCGTGGAAGCAGCAAAGCGGCTGGAAATTCCGCTGAAACAGTGTCGCATCCATTCCAGCGACGTATTCTATCATGAAGACAACGTACCGGATTATCGGACATTTTACCGGGAACATCAGTGCAAATGCGTTGAAATGGAAAGTTTTGCGTTATTTCATAATGCCCGGGTGCTGGGAAAGAAGGCGGCGTGCCTGCTAACGATTTCGGATTCCTTTGTCAGCACGAAGGCTCTTTCTGCGAAAGAGCGGGAGACTTCCTTTGACGCTATGATGCGGTTGGCACTGGAAACGGTTTTGTGATATAATACGAGAAAATATTCTACATTGGAGCAAACGATACAGCATGAATACATATAGAGCCGGAATCGATATCGGTTCCACCACAGTTAAATTAGTTGTTTTAAATGAACAGGATGAAATCCTGTACGGCGAATACGCAAGACACGGTGCCAATACGCAAAAGGCGCTGGGTGACTTATTAAAGAATGCTCGACAGCAGTTGGGTCCTTGCGTACTGAAAGTGCGCATTACAGGCTCCGGTTCCATTAACTTGGGAAAAGCGCTGGGAATTGATTTCACCCAAGAAGTGGTGGCTGTGGCTACCGCTTTAAAGAACGTGGCTCCCCAAACGGACGTTGCCATTGAATTAGGCGGCGAAGATGCAAAAATTATCTATTTTACCGGCGGCTTGGAAGAGCGTATGAACGGTGTTTGCGCAGGTGGAACCGGCTCTTTTATCGATCAAATGGCGGCACTTCTTCAAACGGATGCTTCCGGTTTGAATCAAGCGGCAGAAGATTATCGCCAAATATATCCTATTGCAGCCCGTTGCGGCGTATTTGCTAAGACGGATATTCAGCCGTTGATTAACGAAGGTGCCACGAAAGCGGATTTAGCAGCTTCTATTTTCCAGGCTGTGGTCAATCAAACGATCTCCGGCCTTGCTTGCGGCAAACCCATTCGGGGAAACGTAGCTTTCTTAGGTGGACCGTTGCATTTCTTGCCTGAGTTAAAGAAAGCGTTTATTCGCACGTTGAAACTCACACCGGAAACTACGGTGGATCCGTCTCATTCCCATTTGTTTGCGGCGATGGGGGCGGCACTGGACGCACAGGATGCACAGGAACGGGACATTGAAGATTTGATTACGGCATTGGAAAAAGGCGTGGAGATTCGCTTTGAAATGCCCCGGTTAGAACCTTTGTTTTTGAACCAACAGGAATATAATTCCTTTGCAAAGCGCCACCAAGCCCATTTTGTGGAGCAAGAAGAACTTACAACGTACCAAGGCGATTGCTTTTTGGGAATTGATGCGGGCTCTACTACCACAAAAGTCGTATTGATCGGAGAAAAGGGTCAACTTCTTTATTCTTTCTATCGCAATAATCAAGGAAATCCCATTGAAACTGCAAAAGAAGCCATGGGGAGCTTGGCTGCATTATTGCCGGAGGGTGCCCACATCGTCCGCTCTTGTTCTACCGGCTACGGAGAAGCCTTGCTGAAATCCGCTTTTGCCTTGGATGAGGGGGAAGTAGAAACTATTGCCCATTGTACAGCGGCTTCTTTCTTTGATCCGAAAGTAGACTGTGTGCTGGATATCGGCGGACAGGATATGAAGTGTATTAAACTGAAAAACGGCGTTGTGGAGAGTATTATGCTCAACGAAGCCTGCTCCTCCGGTTGCGGTTCTTTTATTGAGAATTTTGCCAATTCTTTAGGTTATACGGCGGAAGAATTTGCCAAAACAGCCCTTTTCGCCCAAAGCCCGGTGGATTTAGGTACCCGCTGTACAGTTTTCATGAACTCAAATGTGAAACAAGCCCAGAAAGAAGGCGCAACGGTTTCCGATATTTCTGCGGGACTTGCTTATTCAGTAATTAAGAACGCCTTGTTTAAGGTCATTAAATTGGCGAGTGCCAGCGAGTTGGGCGATCATATTGTGGTGCAAGGCGGCACCTTCTATAATCACGCAGTGCTTCGTGCGTTTGAGAAAATTTCCGGTGTGGAAGCCACCTGCCCGGATATTTCCGGTCTTATGGGAGCCTTCGGTGCAGCCCTCATTGCCCGGAAGAATTACACAGGTCAAGAAACGACCATGCTTTCTTTAGATAAAATTGTTGAACTTCAATATACCTCCACCAGCCGTCGCTGCGGCGGGTGTAACAACAATTGTATGCTGACCATCAACCGTTTTGGCGGTGGACGCGCCCATATTACGGGAAATCGTTGTGAGAAAGGCTCCGGAGACAGCCGGGAAGGGAAGAAAGCACCCAATATGGTGGCGTACAAGCGAGAAAGAATGTTTGCTTACCCACCCCTTGCAGAATCGGAAGCGCCCCGGGGTGTAATCGGTATTCCAAGAGTGCTGAATATGTATGAAAACTATCCGTTCTGGGCTACTTTCTTTAAAGAATTGGGCTTCCGTGTGGAATTATCGCCTTTTTCCGACCGCACAATTTATGAACTGGGAATGGAAAGCATTCCGTCAGAATCGGAATGTTATCCGGCGAAACTGGCTCACGGTCACGTGGAATGGCTGATCCGAAAAGGGATCAAGACCATTTTCCATCCCTGCGTTTTCTTTGAAAATCAGGAAAACCCTTATGCGCAGAACCATTTTAACTGCCCGATCGTTATTTCTTATCCGGAGAATATTAAGAATAACGTGGAAGCGGTTACAGACGGGGACGTACACTACGTGCGGCCCTTTGTGGCTTTGACATCGGAGAAAATCGTAGCAGACCGTTTGGTGGATTTGTGCATGGAAGAATGGAATATTGCTCCGTCTGAAGTGCGAAAGGCTGTGCATACGGCGTGGCTGGAACAATTCCGGGCGAAGGCGGACATTCGCGCAAAAGGACAGGCGTTGCTTTCTGAAATGGAAAATGCCGGTGGACAAGGCATCGTACTTGCAGGAAGACCATACCATATCGATCCTGAAATTAACCACGGTATTCCGGAACTGATTGCATCTTACGGATTAACTGTATTTACAGAAGACAGTTTGCCTGTAACCTACGGGAAAGAAGATTCTATTCGCGTGGTTGACCAATGGGTGTATCATTCCAGACTTTACGCAGCAGCCTCCTTCGTGCGGGAACGCAATGATTTAGAGCTGATTCAGTTAAACTCCTTTGGTTGCGGTTTAGACGCGGTGACCACGGATCAGGTGTCGGAAATTTTGGAAAAATCCGGTAAATTGTATACCTTGCTGAAAATTGATGAGATTAGCAACCTGGGCGCTGTGCGCATTCGCATTCGCAGTCTGCTATCGGCTATGAAAATGCGTCAGAAACAGGGTATTTTTGCAAATCCTGTACCGGTGCGGTATCCGGTGCAATCTTTTACCAAGAAAATGAAGAAAGAGGGCTATACCATTTTGGCTCCGCAAATGAGCCCTATTCATTTTGATATACTCAGTCATGCATTTAGAAATCACGGTTACAATTTGATTATCCTGGACAACGATAATCGGACCGCCGTTGACACGGGTTTGAAGTACGTGAACAACGACGCTTGTTTCCCCTCTATCACGGTAGTGGGGCAGATTATGGAAGCGGTGCTGTCGGGAAAATACGACACGGATCGTTTGGCCATTATGATGACGCAAACCGGCGGATGCTGCCGTGCCAGCAATTACGTGGCCTTTATTCGCCGCGCCTTAGAGAAGAACGGCTTGTCTCATATCCCCGTTATTTCCTTAAATGCCAACGGTATGGAGAAAAACCCCGGGTTTAACTGGTCCGTAGGCTTGCTTTCCGATGCTGCGAAAGCCTTGATTTACGGTGATTTATTTATGCGCTGTTTGTATCACGTGCGTCCTTACGAGTTGACGCCGGGCTCTGCCAATCAACTTCACCAAAAATGGTTGGCGATTTGTATTGATTCCATTGTAAATCCCAAAACAAAGTATAAGTTCAAAGACGTTTGTAAGGGGATCGTGGACGATTTTGACCGTTTCCCCATTGATGAAACACTGAAGAAACCTCGCGTGGGGATTGTAGGGGAGATTTTGGTAAAATACATGCCCCTTGCCAACAATCATTTGGTGGATTTGATTGAAGCTGAGGGTGCAGAAGCCGTTGTGCCGGATTTGTTGGATTTCCTCAATTACAGCGCCTACGGCAATCAATATCGGGCAGAGTTTTTAGGCGTTAAACCGATTGCTTCCACGATTTCAAAATGGATTATCGGACTTCTTTGGGAAATTCGCAAGCCTGCAATCGAGGCGCTTAAAGCCAGCAAGCGGTTTGAACCGCCGGTACCGATTGATGATATTGCGGAAATGACAAAGCCGTTTATCTCGGTTGGCAACCAATATGGCGAAGGTTGGTTCTTAACCGGTGAAATGGTGGAACTGCTGACCCACGGCACACCGAACATCGTTTGTATTCAGCCTTTCGGCTGTCTTCCTAATCACGTAGTGGGGAAGGGCGTTATTAAAGTGTTGCGAAAAGCCTATCCGAATGCGAACATTGCAGCCGTAGACTACGATCCCGGTGCCAGTGAAGTAAACCAGTTGAACCGGATTAAGTTAATGCTTTCTGCTGCGCGGGAGAAAATGTAATACTTTACCTTCCGTCATAAACAAGGTATAATATCCGTATACTGCATAGGAGGTGAATTGGATGACTTACAAAATTTTGGATTATGATCCGTATTTACAACCGTATGCTTCGGATATCCGTTTGCGTATGGACAACTATGCCCGGAAACATTATGAGTTGGTGGGGCGAAACGGTAAGTTGTCCGACTTTGCCAACGGTTCCGATTATTTTGGATTCCATAAGACCCAAGACGGCTGGTGGTATCGCGAATGGGCACCGGCTGCAGAGGAAGTTTATCTCACCGGTGATATGGTGGATTGGAAGTGGCTGGATTTAAAGCTCACATCGGTAGGAAACGGTGTATTTGAAATCTTTTTGCCGGGAACCGACGCGTTGTATCACGGTTGCCACGTAAAGACCATCGTGCGGCACAAAGGTCAATTGTTGGACCGGATTCCTCTTTATATCAAGCGTGTTGAGCAAGATCCAAGGGATGCATCCTGGTGTGGCGTGATTGCAGACGAACCTGCATACAAATGGAAACGCAAACGATTCAAAATGCCGAAAAGCCCCTATATTTATGAATGTCACATCGGTATGTCTCAAGAGAAAGAAGGTATTGGCACGTACCGTGAATTTGCGGAGAACGTTTTGCCTCGGGTGAAAGCGCTTGGCTACAATACCATTCAGTTAATGGCCATTATGGAACATCCGTATTACGGTTCTTTTGGCTATCAAGTGTCTTCGTTTTTTGCGCCTTGTTCCCGCTTCGGTACGCCCAATGAATTGAAAGCGCTGATTGATGCGGCACATCAAATGGGTATTGCCGTTCTTTTGGACTTGGTGCATTCTCATGCGGTGCGCAATACGAAAGAAGGCATCAATGAGTTTGACGGCACGGTTTATCAATTCTTCCACGAAGGAAGCCGGGGAGAACATCCTGCTTGGGGAACGAAACTTTTCAATTACAACAAGAATGAAGTGATTCACTTCTTGCTTTCCAACTTGAAATATTGGCTCACAGAGTACCATTTTGACGGTTTTCGTTTCGACGGGGTTACTTCTATGCTGTACCATGATCACGGCCTTGGAACGGCTTTTACGGACTATGGGAAGTATTTTTCCATGAATACGGATACGGATGCGGTTACGTATTTGCAACTGGCCAACGAACTGATCCGGGAAGTCCGACCGGACGCCTTGACTATAGCGGAAGATATGTCGGCGATGCCCGGTATGTGCTTGCCCATTGAAGATGGTGGCATCGGGTTTGATTATCGCCTTGCTATGGGCATTCCGGATTTATGGATTCGCCTTTTGACGAAGTGTCGGGATGAAGATTGGGATATGTGGAATATTTGGGGCGAGTTGACCGGCCGCAGACCTATGGAAAAATATATCGGCTATGCTGAATCCCACGATCAAGCATTGGTGGGGGACAAGACTATTATGTTCAGGCTTTGTGACAGCCGTATGTACACGGAGATGTACAAGGATAGCCGGGATCCTATTATTTCCCGGGGAATGAAATTGCATAAGTTGATTCGTCTTGCCACTATTTCTTTGGGCGGCGAAGGGTATTTGAATTTCATGGGCAATGAATTCGGGCACCCTGAATGGATCGATTTCCCAAGAGAAGGGAATGGGTGGAGTTATTTTTACTGCCGCAGACAATGGCATCTTGCTGATGATGAGAATTTGAAATATAAAGAGTTGATGCAGTTTGACGGTGCGATGCTGAAAACGATGGAAACCTATAGAATTTTTACCGAACAACCTACCAGTCTTTATATTGATAATGGCGCAAAGGTTCTTGTTTATAAACGGGGGGATTTGATTTTTGTGTTGAATTTCAATCCCACCCGGGACTTGGATTATTTAGTAACCGTTCCAAAGAAAGGTACGTACAAGATTGTTTTAGGCACGGAACCTATCGCGACTGACCAATTTACAACGCAAAAAATGCTTGGAAATGACGGCCTGATTAAAATGCCGATGCATCTTCCCGCAAGAAGCGGTTTTTGCTTAGAACAGATTGACTGAAAGGAAATGATTATGGAGAATATACCGCATAAACCCACTGATTACGAAACGTTAAATCTACCGGAAAATGCACCTAAAGAAATGGTGGAGCGCAAATACGGCGCCCTTCTTCGCGCTTACAAACAGCGCACCGATGAATACGGCGTTACGGAGGAAGATTTAGCGTATTACCGTCGCATTACGGAAGCCTACGATCGCTTGGTAGGCACCGTGCACGATTACAGTGATCCCAATCCTACGTCGGTGATTCCGTACAAAGTACGGCGGGTGTTCTATAAATTTTCTGCGAATTTTGAACATTATAAATTTTTATTGATGGCTTTGTGTCTGGTTGCGGCGTTGGTAACGATTGTAGTTATTCAGATTCGGGAAGTTGAACACCACGATTTGAATATTAAGTTTACAGGAGCTTACACCACAATCAATCAGTCTGAATTGATTGCACAGATGAATGAAAAGTCCGACACGTGTGAGAATCCGGACGTGACTTTTTTCACGGTTTCGGAAGAAACAGAAATGGATTCCGAATCCCAGGGGGCGGCGTTACAATTTCGGTTGCAATTTTTAAGCGGTGCTGTGGACATGGTATTTATTGATCGGGCGAATTTCGACGTTTACGTTCAAGATTTGGTTTTTCTGGATTTAACGGAATTTATTGATTCGAATAAAAACAATCCGGCTTTTCAAGGGTTGGAATATATTACCCATACGAATCAGGGCGAGGACGATAAGTTGCCTTCCGGAATATACGGTATTGAGTTTACGCAACGAGGCGGTTTGTATTTTGAAGATACGCAATTACAGTGGATCAACGACTATTTAGAAGGACAAGAAAGATCCATGATTTTATCGATTTGCCGAAAGGCACAAAACCGTCAGGAAGCACAAGAATATCTTACTGAAATCATCGTGCAAACTGCCCAAACTACGCCTTGACAAAATAAGAATGATATGTTAACATTTTGTATATAAAATATGTCGGAAGGCGTTTTATGGCAGATTTGTTTCAACAATCGTTTCCTTCGGATTTCTCTCAAGGGTTGAGTTTCGATTGTTATTTATTTCTTGGAAATCATATTATAGATACGGCCCGGATCGGTGGAACTGATCGTTGGACTGTATCTTTTGCTGTTTGGGCACCGGATGCAATGGCGGTGCAAGTCATCGGATCCTTTAACCAATGGGGACAAGATGCGGATTTTTCCGGATCTATGCAGCCCGTATCTGATGGCATTTGGCATACAGAAATTTCCGGGATTTCCGATGGTGATTTATACGTGTACCAAATTACGCACAAAGACGGTTCTGTCCACAGACAAATGGATCCGTTTGCACGGACGTGTACGTTACACCCTGAAAATGCATCGGTTATTGTGGACACTTCTGATTTTCATTGGACGGATGGGGATTGGAAACAGGCACGCACCGCTTACAGTCCTGCTACTTCGCCGATTAACATTTATGAACTTCATTTGGGGTCTTGGTTGCGCAATGCCGCATACCGGAATTATCGGAGCATTGCGGATGCGCTAACCCATTACTTACAAGATATGCACTATACCCACGTTTCTCTTACATCCTTGTGCGAGTATCCTTATGACAGTTCTTTTGGGTATCACGTGGGGTGTTTCTATGCGGTAACCGGAAGATATGGCACACCGCAAGATTTTAAATATCTTGTCAATCGTCTGCACGAGGCCGGCATTGGTGTACTGATGGATTGGGTTCCCGGGTATTTTGTAAAGGATTCCAACTGGCTCTATCGTTTTGGTGGGGATTGGCATTACGAATCGTCAATTGAGAATTTTCGAGAGAATCCGTATTTAGGTACGATTTCTTTCGATTTTTCCAAAGGACCCGTGCAAAGTTTTTTGATTTCGAACGGACTTTTTTGGTTGGATGAATACCATTTGGATGGTCTTTGCATCAAGTCCTTGGAGAAGGTGCTTTACCACGATTTTGGGCGCGTGCATCGAGTGGAACCTAAGAATATTTACGGTGGCAGAGAGAATTTGGAAGGTGTATCGTTCATTCGGAATTTAAACGTTGCCATTCGCGAGCGTTTTCCCGGTGCGATAACCGTTGCAGATGATAAGAGCAATTGGCCCATGGTCACCAAACCTGTTTACTTGGGTGGACTTGGCTTTGATTTGAATTGGAATTATCCTTGGAACAACGATACGCTGGAGTATATGGGGGCGGATCCGGTTTACCGCAGTTATTTACACGGAAAGATGATTATTCACGCCACCAACGATTTTTCGGCGCGTACGATTCTTTCTGTCAGCCACGACGATGTGGCTTGTGGCAAGAAATCTCTGATCAACAAGATGTTTGGTCGCCCTTCTGTGCGGGGAGCGACTTTGAAAGTATATTTAACTTATTTGATGACCCATCCCGGTAAGAAACTGTTGTTTATGGGCAGTGAATTTGGTGATGAGAACGAGTGGCAGTACAACGGCAGCCTCACTTGGTCTTTGCTGGAGGAGCCGCTTCACAGCGGACTTCAGGCATACGTACGCATTTTAAACTATATTTATAAACAAGAGCGTTCTTTGTGGGATTGTGCGCAAGCGGACGGCGGTTTTTCGTGGATTGACGCGGATAATGCATCCCAGAACGTTTTTATATACCGGCGTAACAGCGATCGCGCCGATGACTTTTTATTGATTGTGTGTAATTTCTCGGATGTTTCTTATCCGGAGTACAAGATTGGTGTTCCTCGTTTCGCGGATTATGGGGAACTGCTGAACAGCGAAGATACCCGTTTTGGCGGGAACGTGGTTTACGAGGGTAAACGTGTTCGCCCCAAGCCTGAACCGTGGAATGGGCAGCCTTTCCACATCAACGTATCTTTACCTGCATGTTCTGCGCAAATATATAAACCGTTTTTTCCAAAGCGTACACACGTTTCTAAATTGAAACGATACGAATTACAGAAGAAGGAGTGATTTTGATGGCAAGAAAGAATATGGTTGCCATGATTTTGGCCGGCGGACAGGGGAGTCGTCTTGGTTTAATGACCAAGAAAATGGCAAAACCGGCTGTCTCATTTGGGGGTAAATATCGAATTATTGATTTTGCACTGAGTAATTGTTCAAACTCAGGTATTGATACGGTGGGTATTTTAACTCAATATAGACCCCAGGAACTGAACTCTCATATTGGAATCGGAACCCCTTGGGATTTGGACCGCGTTCACGGTGGTGTGGCACTGCTTCCACCTTATATGAGTGAAGCGGGTGGTGACTGGTACAAAGGTACTGCCAATGCGGTTTACCAAAATCTGAACTTCCTGGATCATTATAATCCTTCGTACGTACTGATGCTTTCCGGAGACCATATTTATAAAATGGATTACCGGAAGATGCTGGAAGCCCATATTAAAGCCCAGGCAGACGCAACTATCGCGGTCATTGACGTTCCTTTGAACGAGGCTTCCCGGTTCGGCATTATGAACACGGACGAGACGGGTAGAATTGTGGAATTTGAGGAGAAACCGAAGCAACCCAAGAGTACGCTGGCTTCTATGGGTATTTACATATTTACCTACGATAAATTAAGAGATTACTTGATTCGGGATGCAGAAGATCCGAATTCCAGTTATGACTTTGGTAAGAATATTATTCCTACGATGCTCAATCACAATGAGAAACTGATTGCATATCGCTTTGAAGGCTATTGGAAAGACGTAGGAACGGTGCAAAGTTTCTGGGAAGCCAATATGGACTTATTGCATCCGGACAATGAAGTGAACTTGTTCCAAAGCAACTGGAAGATGTACACGCAGACGGCGTCCAGACCTTCTCAATACATTGGCAAGAACGCGGTGATCAAAGACAGTATGATTTCGGAAGGTTGCGTTGTGCTGGGCGAAGTAAACCACTCGATTATTTTCCCCGGCGTTACCATTTCCGAGAATGCGCGGGTTGTGGATTCAATCGTATTTCCAAATTGCGTGATCCGGGAGAACGTTATTGTAAACAAGAGTATTCTTTTGGATAACGTTCGTGTGGAACCCAATAACGTAATCGGAAACGGAGAAGACGTGGTTGTGATTGAAGATCACAAGGTGCTGGAAAGTTCCGGCTTAACAGAATAAAGGGGAGGATACAGGTATGATTAAAGATTATATGGCCATTATCAATTTGGATGAGAATGAAAGTGATATCCGAAGCCTTACTGCCAATCGTCCCATTGCATCCATTCCGGTGGGAAGCCGTTACCGCGTTATTGACTTTATGCTTTCGAACATCGTCAACTGCGGCATTACAAACGTAGGTATTTTTACCAAGTCCAATTCCCGATCCTTGATCGACCACATTGGAACCGGTAAACCCTGGGATTTGAACCGAAAGATTGATGGTTTGTTCATGTTCAATCACGCACTGAGTGAATTTGTCAATACGGATTCCAAACTTTTGAAGAACAATATGGAGTATATGTTCAGAAGTAAGAGTCAGAACGTAATCCTTACGTCGTCTTATATGGTCTGCAATATGGATCTTCGCGCCGTTGTGAAAGCACACGAAGCCTCCGGTTGTGATATGACGGTGGTATATACGAAATGCAAGGACGCTTCGGAGAATTTTATTAATTGTTATACACTGGATGTGGACGAAAAGACGAGCCGCGTAAAGGCGGTGGGAAAGAATATCGGATATGAAGACGAAGCCAATATCTGTATGGAAGTTTTCTTGATGAAGAAAGAAAAGTTGGTGAACTTTATGTACAAGAGCGCCAACCGTACCACAGGCGGCAGCTTTTACAGCATGATTTTCGACGAAATCGAGAATATGACCATGAATGCTTATGAATTTAAGGGGTACGTTTCTTGTATCAATACGGTTTCTTCTTACTACAAGACCAACAAAGAAATGCTGGATTTAGAAGTCAGCAACGAATTGTTCCGTTCGGATCGTCCCGTATTTACCAAGATTAAAGACGAACCGCCTACGCTGTACGTGGAAGGTTGTCACGTGTCCAACTCGCTTATTGCCGATGGCTGTAAGATCATGGGAACCGTTAAAGACTCGCTCCTGGGCCGCTACGTAGACGTGGAAGAGGGGGCTGTTGTGGAAGATTGTATCATTCTTCAGAACATTCGTATCCATAAAGGTGCAAAACTTTCTCACGTTATTATTGACAAAAACGTGGATATAGAGCAAAATACAGAGTTAAAGGGAAATAGTGTGTTCCCTTTGGTTATCGAGAAGAGAAATATGTTTAAGTGAAAGGATTTAACTGGATATTATGAAGGTATTATTTGTTTCTACCGAAGTACAGCCGTTTATTAAGACCGGCGGTCTGGCAGACGTTTCTTACGCACTGCCCAAAGCGCTTCAGGCACAGGGCGTAGACGTGCGGATCATTATGCCCAAGTACGGCGATATTTCTGAAAATTATACGTCTAAGCTGACGCAACTTGCGTCCTTTGGTGTGTCGGTTGGTTGGAGAAATCAATATTGCGGATTGCAATATTTGAATTACGAAGGTCTTCCGGTATACTTTGTGGACAATGAATATTATTTTAAACGTCCCGGCTGCTACGGCTATTATGACGATGGAGAGCGTTTTGCATTCTTCTGCCGTGCCGTTATGGAATCCGTTTGCCACATGGAGGATTTTTATCCCGACGTGATTCACTGTAATGACTGGCAGACCGGCTTGATTCCTTTGTATTTGCGTGACGTATATTATGAGCGTCCCGAATTTAAGCGTGCCGGATGTATGTATACTATTCATAATTTGAAGTACCAAGGTGTATTTGCGCCTTCTGTATTGGAAGATTTGCTTGGTCTTAATATGGGTTACTATACCGACGAGAAGCTGAAATTCCACGACGGAATTTCTTTTATGAAAGCCGGTATCGTTTTTGCGGATAAAGTGACCACCGTGAGTGAAACGTATGCGCAGGAAATTCAGACTTCTTACTATGGGGAAGGTTTGGACGGTCTCCTTCAGGAAAAAGCGTTCAAACTCTACGGTGTTACCAACGGCTTGGATTATTCCATTAACAATCCGCTGAAGGATCCTCATTTGGTACAGAACTATTCTGCCCGTTCAATCAAGAGAAAGACCGCTAACAAACTTGCCCTTCAGAACCGTTTAGGGCTTCCGGAGAATCCGGACGTTCCCGTTGTAGCGATGGTGACCCGTTTGGTTCGTCAAAAGGGCTTGGATTTAGTAACTTGTGTCATGGAAGACATTTTGAAGATGAACTTACAGTTTGTCATCTTAGGCTCCGGAGACAGCGAGTACAGCGACTTCTTTGAATACTATGCTTCCGCATATCCCGGCAAGATCGCCGCCTACATTGGTTTTGATGAAGGCTTGGCGTCTCAGGTATATGCCGGCGCAGACTTATTCTTAATGCCCTCTATGTTTGAACCTTGCGGTTTGTCTCAGTTGATCTCTATGGCGTACGGTACCGTTCCGGTGGTTCGTGAAACCGGCGGTCTTCGGGACACGGTTGTTGCTTACAATGAATACACAGGCGAAGGAAACGGTTTTTCCTTTGCGAATTTCAATGCCCACGAAATGCTACATACTCTTGAATATGCCATTTCTAAGTACGAAGACAAGGAAGTCTGGGATGGCATTGTGAGTCAGGCAATGAAGACGAAATTTGATTGGCCGGCTCAAGCAAAGCGTTATATTGCGCTTTACAAAGAAATGTGTTGCTGATGTTGGAGGGCTATTGTTGTGTTAGAGATTTCAAAGGAAACGTTTAAGAAAGATTACGAGAATAAGATCATTAGTTTATACCGGGTTTCTCCGGAAGAAGCCACGCCGCTTACCCGCTATTTAGCCTTGGGCGCTTTGCTTCGGGATTATATGGCAAGGGATTGGCATGAAACCACGGTGCGGCGTGACAAAGAACGCCGGAAACAGGTGTACTATTTCTCTATGGAGTTTTTGATTGGCCGTTTAATGGACGCCGCTTTGATCAATTTAGGGATTCGGGACACGGTTTATGACGGTTTGAAAGAAATGGGCCTTGATTTGCCGTCTTTAGAAGAAATGGAACCGGATGCAGGCCTTGGAAACGGCGGTCTTGGCCGTTTGGCAGCATGCTTTATTGATTCTATGGCCAGCATTGGTATTGCAGGACACGGTATCGGTATTCGTTATCGCTACGGTTTATTTCAGCAGCAGATTCACAATGGTTATCAGATTGAAAGCCCGGACAACTGGCTGAAGATTCCCAACGTGTGGGAAACCCGCCGGGATGATGAAGCGTGCATGGTTAAATTCGGTGGCGTTTGCCATATGGTTCGGGGAGAAGACGGCAGACTGTACGTCCATTTGACGGATTATGAGCCGATCTTGGCCGTGCCTTACGATATGCCGGTTCCCGGTTATGACAATAATGTGGTGAATACGCTTCGCCTGTGGAGCGCAGAGACGGACGGCGCAGGCTTTGATTTTGCATCCTTTAGCAAAGGTGACTTTGAGAAAGCAACGGAAAGTCAGACGGCAGCCAATGCGATTACCAACGTGTTATATCCGGATGATTCTACGGAAAGAGGTAAACTGCTTCGTTTAAAGCAAGAGTATTTCTTTACCAGTGCCGGTATTCAAAGCATCATTCGCAGAGTCAAGCGTATGGGCGGTTCTTTGCACGAATTTGATAAATATGCAGCCATTCACATCAACGATACCCATCCGGCGCTTGCAGTACCGGAACTGATGCGCATCTTGATCGATGAAGAAGGCTTCGAGTGGGATGAAGCGTGGGGTATTACAACGAGAACCATTGGGTATACCAACCACACTATTTTAGCCGAAGCATTAGAAAAATGGCCGATTCCCATGTTCAAAAAATTGCTGCCCAGAATTTATATGATTGTTGAAGAAATCAACCGTCGCTTTGTCGGCGAGCTTTCTGCCCGGTATCACGGAGATTGGGGTAAGATGTCCGCTATGTCGATTATCGACGGCGGCGTGGTTAAGATGGCTTATTTGGCTATTGTTGGAAGCCACAGCGTAAACGGTGTAGCGGAACTGCATACGGAGATTTTGAAGAATCAAGAGCTGAAAGATTTCCATGCGTTCTATCCCGGCAAGTTTAACAACAAAACCAATGGTATTACCCATAGAAGATGGTTGATGGAAGCCAACCCCGCACTGACGAATTTAATTAATGAAACCATTGGTACGGCTTGGCATAAAGATCCTATGCGTTTGGCAGATTTGAAGGCTCATTTAGACGATCCGTCTTTTGTAGCCGCTACTGCGAAAGTGAAGCAAGCCAACAAACAACGTCTTGCGGACTTTATCGGAGAAAACTACGGTATTGCGGTCAATACGGAATCCATCTTTGATATTCAGGTGAAGCGTCTGCATATGTACAAACGTCAGCTTTTGAACATTTTCGGCGTTATGGATTTATACAACCGGATTTGTGACAATCCGAATCTGGATATTCAGCCCCATACCTTTATCTTTGCGGCGAAAGCATTCCCGGGATACGGTCTTGCCAAGAATACCATTAAATTAATTTGTTCCGTTGCCGATAAAATCAATCGTGATCCTCAGTTGGCGGACAAATTGCGTGTGGTATTTATGCCCAACTACGGTGTAAGTCTGGCGCAGATGATGATTCCTGCAGGTAATATCAGCCAGCAGATTTCCACGGCTTCTAAAGAGGCTTCCGGTACCGGTAATATGAAATTGATGATGAACGGTGCCGTAACCCTTGCGACGCTGGACGGTGCAAACGTGGAAATTCACAGAGCCGTAGGGGACGACAATATCGTTCTCTTTGGTATGCACGCAGATGAAGTCATTGAAACATATAAGAACGGCAGTTACAATGCCTACGACACCATTGCGGCAGATCCCAGATTGCAGCGGATCATCCGCCAACTGGAAGAAGGCTACTTCGGTATCGCCCGTCCCGGTGAATTCACCCCGATTTTGGACCACTTGCTTACTGCCAACGATCCTTATTTCACGTTGAAAGACTTTGCGTCTTACGTTGATGCACAAGGCAAAGTGGATACGCTTTATAGAGATAAAACCAAATTTGACCGTATGGCGGCTGCCAATATTGCAGCTTCCGGCATCTTCTCCAGTGATAATACCATTCGTCGTTATGCGGAGGAAATCTGGCGCGTATCATGAGTATCCTTCATCAATCCAAAAGTCAAGATTACAGACAGCCCTTCGGGGCTGTTCCTGTTGGGACAAAAGTATGGCTGCGGGCAGATTTACAAGACGTAGATCCTGCGTCATGTTATTTGGTGGTGCGCTTTGAAGCGGGAACTACCCAAGAAACCTGTTCCTATCCGGCGCCCGGCGGTGAAATCATCCTGGACGTGTTCCATCGCCCCGGTGTGTATTTCTATCATTTTACCGCCAGGGGAGAAGAAGAATCCGCGGAACACCAACTGACGGTTTATGAAGCCGACCTGAAAGTGCCGGACTGGTTTAAGCAAACCATTATCTATCAGATCTTTCCCGACCGGTTCTATCAGGGCGAAGGTTTTGTGGAGAGCAAGAAGAACAGTTTCTTCTACGGCTCGAAAGAGGATCTCCCTATGTATATTAAAGATGAAAACGGAGACATTCTTCGTTGGGACTTCTTTGGCGGCAACCTTTGGGGCGTGCGGGATCAGTTGGATTATATCCAAAGTTTTGGCGTAAAAACCATTTATCTGAACCCGATTTTTCAGGCGGTAAGCAATCACCGTTACGATACGGGGGATTATAAGCACGTAGACGGCCTTCTTGGGGGCGATCGGGCTTTTGACGCAATGATGACCGTTTGCAAAGAAAAGGGCGTACGCGTCATTCTGGACGGCGTTTTCAGCCATACGGGAGAAGAAAGCATTTACTTCGACCGTTCCGGTCTTCACACCAAGGATCTTCCCGAGGAAGAACGCGGTGCTTGGCAGTCTCCGAAATCAAAATACAGAAACTGGTATTCTTTCGATGAAGACGGCACGTATGCTTGCTGGTGGGGTGTGAAAGCCCTTCCCAACGTCAACGAATTGGAACCTTCTTATCTGGAGTACACCGTCACCGGGAAAGACAGCGTGATTCGCCATTGGATGAACAAAGGAGTTTCCGGTTGGCGACTGGATGTGGCGGATGAATTGCCGGACGGCTTTATTGCTCATTTGCGTCAAGCGGCAGACGAGTCCAATCCGGAATCTGTGGTGTTCGGTGAAGTGTGGGAAGATGCCTCCAATAAGGTTAGTTACGGTTCCAGACGGCTGTATTATGCCAAGAAAGAACTGCACTCCAACACCAATTACGTATTTCGAAACGCACTGCTTGATTTCTTTAAAGGCGAAATTGATGCAAGGGCTTGTATGGGCATTTTCCTGGATTTATATGAAAATTATCCCCGGGAGAATTTCTACGCCCAGGTCAACATGACCGGTTCTCACGATGTAAAACGGCTGTATACTTGCATGAAAGAGACCACCAAAGGAAACGGCGATCTGGCCAAAGACTTGGTTCGTGCTTATTCTTTGATTCAGTTTACGTTCCCCGGCGTTCCGCTTATCTATTATGGTGACGAAACCTGTATGGAAGGCGGGGAGGATCCGGATAACCGTCGGTATTATCCTTGGGAAAAGCAGGATCAGGGGATGCTGCAATGGTTCCGTGATTTGGGAGCCCTTCGAACGGGTAAAATGGTCTTCGTGTCGGGAGAATGGGCGCCGATTTGGGTAAATTCAGACGTTTTTGCCTTCGAAAGAACGGATGTAACCCATAAATACGTGGTTGCAGTGGATCGTTTTGGCCGCGGAACGGATTATTTATGTCAAGAACTTGAAAAAGTTTTAGAAAAAAGTTATACTATAGAAAAACGTGCCGGTGGTTACGGCGTGTTACTGCAGTTGCAAAGATGAAACGGAGGAAACGTAACGTATGAAATGTCCTTTTTGTGCCCATTTAGAAGATAAGGTAATCGACTCCCGTCCTACCGAAGAGGGAAGTGCCATTCGAAGAAGACGTGAGTGTTTGAAGTGCGGTTCCCGTTTCACCACGTACGAGAAAGTGGAAGAGACGCCCTTGATCGTAATCAAGCGTGACGGCAATCGTCAGACGTACGATCGCAGCAAGGTAATTTCCTGTATTATGAAAGCCTGCGGCAAACGCCCTATTTCTGTTGCACAAGCAGAGAAGATTGCGGTAGACGTGGAGCAACATATTTTGAACTCTATGAAGCGGGAAGTTTCTTCCCAGGAAATTGGCGAACAGATTATGACGCGTCTGAAAGATTTAGACGAGGTTGCTTACGTTCGATTCGCTTCTGTTTACAAGCAGTTTAAGGATATTGATACGTTCTTGGATGAACTTAAGAGTATTATTGCAAAAGAAAAATAATCTTCCAAACGACGAATGAAGACGAATTGAGTCGGCCGGGAAATATTTCCCGGCTTTTTTGCGTTTTTATTTCCGGTATGCTACCATTAAACCGTTGATTTCAAAAAAAGCAAGGGGGAGGCTGATTTGAAATGATTTCAACTGTACATTCATTTGGCGTACACGGCATTTCCGGGTACAAAACCCAGGTGGAAACCTACGTGGTACGGGGCATTCCGGAGTTTGACGTCATCGGGTTGGGAGATGCCTCGGTGAAAGAGTCTAAACGCCGTGTCATTGCCGCTTTAAAGAATCAGGGGTACGAGATACCCTCCGGCCGAATTACGGTGAATTTAGCCCCTTCTAACGTGAAGAAAGAGGGCACGTCTTTTGATTTGGCCATTGCCGTAGGACTTTTATGTGCCGCCGGTGTGTATCGGGTTCAGGATACGGCGCCTTACGCGTTTATCGGCGAATTATCCTTAGACGGATCGGTCCGTGGGGTTCACGGCATTATGGCCATGATCTTAGAAGGACGCAATCACGGCTTCTCTAACTTTATCGTGTCCAAAGAAAACAGCGAAGAAGGTGCGCTGATCCGGGACGTAAACGTTTACGGTATTGAGAATTTACGGCAGATCCATAACGTATTAAATGAAGGTGTTTCTCCTGTAAAGAGTAGCCGGTTATTCCCGCAGGCAGCTACTACGGAAACGGACCTTTGTTTTTCGCAAGTGTGCGGACAAAGTGCAGTGAAAAGAGCATTGGAAATTGCCGCAATCGGCGGTCATCACGTTTTGATGCTGGGAATGGCAGGTGTGGGCAAGACCATGCTTGCAAGACGTTTTCCTACCATTTTACCGCCCCTTACGGAAGATGAAATCTATGAAACCGCAGCCATTCGAAGCGCCTGTGGACTGAAACCTTCTTTAGAATTATTAAGCGGCGTACGACCTTTTCGTGAAATTCGATCGGATATTACCAAAGCAGGATTGCTGGGCGGGCGCATTCCCATTATGCCGGGCGAATTATCGCTTGCCCATCGCGGCGTGCTTTTTTGGGATGAAATGGCAGAATCGGACAGAATGGTGCTGGATGCGTTGCGGATTCCCTTGGAGAATGGAGAAGTGCGCCTGTCCAGGGCCGGCACCGCACAAATTTATCCGGCCAGATTTCAATTGATCGGTGCTACGAATCCGTGCCGGTGTGGCAGACATTTGGAAGGCAACGGTGCTTGTAAATGTACACCGGGAGAGATACAACGGTATTTCAGCAAGATTTCCAGACCGCTTTTAGAGCGCATGGATATTCAGATTCCGGTGCGCAGCATATCCGGGGAGGGGATACAAGGCTTCTCGGACATTCATGTGGAAACGTCTGAAACCATTCGCACCCGGGTGATTGCTCTGCGCGACTTGCAGAAAGAGCGCTATCAGCAAGAAAATATTACGCTGAACCGGGAAATTACACGGAATATGATTGAAAAATACTGTCCGATTCTGCCTGCTGCCAAGCATTTGTTGATGCAATCCATAGGCGATTTGGGACTCAGTATGCGCAGCTATGAAAAAATATTGCAAATTGCGCGGTCCGTTGCGGATTTGAATCAACATTCGGTTTTGACGGAGGAAGATATTGCGGAAGCCGTTTCCTATCGTCGCAGTGATCGGATTTACAGCGTGCATGGGGAAATGGAGGCGTGTATATGAGTGCGTTTATTCATTCCGTAGGCTGGATTTGGCTTTCTTTGCTTGGAAGGCCCAATCAGGAAATACGGAATCATTTATTGGATACGTTTGGCTCGGTTGAAGAAATATGGATGGCAGGGAAGAAGGGCGTCATTCCGGATTGCATGGCGGGACAAAAGGGGCTGAAAGAGCGTTTTACAGACGATGGGCTTCGAGACCGGGCGATGGGAATCTATGAACGGGCACTTGCTTTGAAATTGGGGATTTGTACGCCGGAGGATCCCGGGTACCCCACTGTATTTGGTGAACTATGCGGGATGCCTACGGTGATGTATTATTATGGTAAAATGCCGGGTGAAATCAACCCTGCTATGCGCCTGCTTTCAATTGTGGGTTCTCGGCAATGTACTGCTTACGGATTGGGCAATGCAGAATGGTTCTCCGCAAGTCTTGCTCAGCGGGGAATTGGCATTGTAAGTGGCATGGCTCGTGGAATCGACGGTATGGCCCATCAAGGTGCTCTTCGTGTCGGGGGATATACAGTTGCCGTACTGGCAGGAGGCGTTGACGTGGTATATCCGAAAGAACATGCATACATGTATGAACAAATTTGCGCTACGGGCTGCGTACTTTCGGAGCATCCTCCCGGAACACCGCCGGACAGACGGTTCTTTCCCGCAAGAAACCGTATTATTTCCGGGCTGGGAGAAGGGACACTTGTGGTAGAAGCCCGAAAAGAAAGCGGCGCTATGATCACCGTGAGCCGAGGGATTGAACAAAATAAAACAATTTATGCCATTCCCGGGAATATTCGGGTACCGACCTCCATGGGCTGTAACGATCTGATCCGTCAGGGCTGCATTCCCGTCACCTGTCCGGAAGATATTTTAGAGGATCTTGGTCTGGGGGACGGTGGGCGTAAAGCGTCTGCTTATCCAAAAGACTTATCCGATACGGAGCGAAATATTCTGTGCGCCATTGAAGAGGGGGCGGTATTTCCCGATACGATTTCTCTTCGTTTGGGACTGCCTTTAGGGGCAATTTACGCCGGCCTTATGCTACTTGAAATGAAGAAATTGTTGGGTAAAAATCCTTCGGGGGCGTACTACGTGAAAAAATTTCACTTTACAGAATAAAAAGATACGAGTATTATTATAATGTTTTATTCTTCTTTTAAGAAAGGATTTTGAAATAAATGGCTGATTATTTGGTGATTGTGGAGTCACCTGCAAAGGCGAAGACAATCGGAAGATTTTTAGGCAGTAAATATAAAGTGGAAGCGTCGGTGGGTCATTTGCGAGACCTTCCCGTAAGTAAGCTTGCCATTGACGTGGAGAACGATTTCAAACCCCAATATACCAATATTCGCGGAAAGAGCGATCTGATTAAGAATTTAAAGAAAGCCGCGAAAGAATCCAAGAAAGTTTTTCTTGCAACGGACCCTGACCGTGAAGGAGAAGCTATTTCCTGGCATTTGGCGCATTTGCTGGATATTGATCTGAATTCTGTTTGCAGAGTCACGTACAATGAAATTACCAAGAAAGCCGTTACGGAAGCCGTTAAGAACCCCAGAACCGTCGATATGGGTCTTGTGGACGCATACCAGGCAAGACGAGTATTAGACCGTCTTGTAGGTTACCAGATCAGCCCCGTTTTATGGAAGAAAGTGAAGAAAGGGCTCAGCGCCGGCCGTGTGCAGTCGGTGGTTACCCGCTTGATCTGTGACCGTGAAGATGAAATCGACGCTTTTGAAGCAAAAGAATATTGGACCATTGCGGCTGAACTGCAAAAGCAGGGGAAAGCCACGGTGTTTGTGGCAAAATTCCACGGAAACGGCAAAGGAAAGATTGCGCTTAAGAATAAAGAAGATGCGGACAGGGTGCTCTCCGGTTTAGAAGGTGCAACGTACCGCGTTCAAGATATTCGGATGCAAGAGAAGAAGAAGTCTCCTGCACCGCCGTTTATCACCAGTACGCTGCAACAGGAAGCTTCCCGAAAGTTGGGTTTCTCCGTTTCAAAAACCATGTCTGTAGTGCAAAGTTTGTATGAGGGCGTGAACGTAGGTGCTTCCGGCATTACCGGTTTGGTTACGTATATTCGTACGGACTCGGTACGTATTTCCGATGAAGCCAGAAATGCTGCCCGAGATTATATCTTGTCCAATTACGGCGATGCTTTCTTGCCGCCATACAATCGCGTATACAAGAATTCTAATGCGGCACAGGATGCCCACGAAGCCATCCGTCCTACCCACGTCGAGTATTCGCCGGAGCAAATTCGCAGTAAATTAACCAACGATCAATATAAATTGTACAAGTTAATTTACGAGCGTTTCATTGCCAGCCAGATGACGGATGCCATCTACGACGTATGCAACGTAGATATCGATGCTAATGGGTATTTATTTAAAGCCATGGGCAGCACTGTAAAGTTCCCGGGATTTACCAAGGTTTATGAAGAATCCAAAGATGAGAAGAACGAAGAAGATGCTGCGAAGAAATTACCGGCACTGAGCGTTGGAGAAGTACTGGATCTGAAAGAGTTGTTATCGGAACAACATTTTACCCAGCCGCCCGCCCGATATACGGAAGCCACGCTGGTTAAGGCCATGAAAGAATACGGCATCGGTCGCCCCAGCACCTACGCTACAACCATTTCCGTCATTCAGCAAAGAGGTTACGTAGGGAAAGAGAAGAAACAACTTTATCCAACGGAACTGGGAAGAATCGTAAATGATTTAATGAAGAACAGTTTCCCGGACATTGTCAACGTGGAATTTACAGCGGATATTGAAACCAGTTTGGACTGCGTGGAGCAGCGAGAGAAGGATTGGGTCAGCGTCGTTCGGGATTTCTACGTGGATTTTGAGAAAGAAGTAAAGACGGCTACCGAACAGTTGGAACACGTGAAGATTCCCGATGTAGTCAGTGACGTTCAATGCGAGCATTGCGGCCGTATGATGGTGATCAAAACAGGTCGTTTTGGTAAATTCTTGGCGTGTCCCGGCTATCCGGAATGTAAGAATACAAAGCCGATTATTGAAGAAGTTGGAAAGCCTTGTCCGGTTTGCGGAGAGAAATTGATATTCAGAAAGTCCAAAACAGGCAAGAAATACGTGTCTTGCAGCGGATATCCCAACTGTAAATTTATGACGTGGAACGTGCCCACCGGAGAAAAGTGTCCTACTTGCGGTGGTTACTTGGAGTACGTTGTGGGTAAACGCGGTCGTTTTATTGCTTGCAGCAACAAGGAATGTACCTACCGCAAATACCCCGGAAAGAAGAAAGAAGAGTAAATGGCAATTTATGTAATTGGCGGAGGCCTCGCCGGATGCGAAGCCGCCTATCAATTGGCAAAACGCAATATTCAAGTACGTTTAGTAGAGATGAAACCGGAACACTACACACCGGCCCATCACAGCCAAGACTTGGGTGAATTGGTGTGCAGTAATTCGCTGAAATCCGAAGACCCGGAGACGGGTTCCGGCCTTTTGAAAGCGGAAATGCGTCGGTTGGGTTCTTTGTTGGTGGAATGTGCGGAAGCGACCCGTGTCCCGGCAGGGGGCGCCTTGGCGGTGGACCGCACGGCGTTTGCGGCGCTGGTTACCCAAAGAATTGACGCAATGCCTCCAATTAAGCGCATAACGAAAGAAATCCACACTTTATCCGAAATCGCGGATTTAGATGACTGCGATGGCATCGTGGTTGCCACCGGTCCCTTGACCTCCGAACCCCTTGCCCAAGATATTGCTTCTATGCTGGGTTTAACCCGTTTGAGTTTTTATGATGCGGCAGCGCCTCTTGTGTATGCAGAAAGCATTGATCCGGACAAATCCTTCCGTGCCGCCCGATATGGAAAAGGCACGGCGGATTATATTAACTGTCCTATGACGAAAGAGGAATATACGGTATTCTACGATGCCTTAATTTCCGGTGCCTGTGCGGACGTGAAAGATTTTGATGAAAAATGTGTCTACGAAGGGTGTATGCCTGTTGAAGTGATGGCAAGACGGGGCAGCGATACTTTAAGATACGGTCCTTTGAAACCGGTTGGTTTGCGTCATCCGGAAACAGGGGAGTCTTATTATGCTGTCGTACAACTGCGCCAGGACAATACGGAAGGCACTTTGTACAATATCGTAGGTTTTCAAACCAGGCTGAAATTCGGGGAACAAAAGCGCATTTTCGGTTTGATCCCGGCTTTGGCAAATGCAGAATATGCCCGGTATGGTGTGATGCACCGAAATACGTATTTACAGTCTCCCGGCATTTTAACGGCTACTTATGAAGTGACCGCTTCAGTGAATCCTTTTAAGTGTCCCGTTTTCTTTGCAGGACAAATTACCGGCGTGGAAGGTTATATGGAATCTGCTTCCTCCGGCCTTTTGGCAGGACTGAATGCGTGGGCGCGGGTTACCGGAAGAAAACCGATTTTTCTGCCGGCATCTACGATGATGGGAGCCCTTTCTGCGTACGTTGCTTCTTATGGCGGCGGGGATTTCCAACCCATGGGAGCAAATTTTGGTATTCTGTCCTCTCAAAAGGTTTCCGAAATACGGGGGCTTCGAGATAAGAAATTGCGCAAGACACTTTTGTCCCAACACGCTTTAGAAACCCTTGGTGAAGTGATGGATAAGCGTCCGGATTGTTTTACGTTGGAAGGTTAGAGATGAAGAAAAGCGCCGTATTGATTCTGATCGTATTTTTGCTGTGGGGTGGCATTTTGTTGTTGCTTCCAAACGGGGGTAAAAAGCCCGAGGAGAATACAACGCCTACTGTGATGCCTACGAGTGCACCTACGGAACCGCCTACTTTCTTATCGCAAATTGATCAGAAGACGTGGGACTATTATAAATTGATTGCATTTTACAATGAATTTGGCAGTGCTTCCGATCAGGGGGTTGCCAAGAAATGGACAACGCCTATTTCTCTGTACGTTGGACCGAATTACACCCAGGAAGATTTGAAGATTATTCAAAATCATATTGCCGCCATGGACGCGGTTCCCGGCGTTCCGGATATTACACTGACCGGTGTTCAAACCGATGCAAATTTATCTGTTTCTTTTATATCGCAAGCTGAAATGAATCAAATGACGGAAGGAAACGGTGAAATTGCACTGGGCTATACCACCATTTGGTGGGATGAAACCGGTTCTATTACGCGGGGAGAGATTTATATTGTTTCCGATGAACAGACGCAATTGGAGCGGCAGCACACCCTTTTGGAGGAACTGACCCAAGCGATGGGGCTTCTGAATGACAGTATTCTCTATGACGACAGTATTTTCTATGTGGAATATAAAGCGGATCTGCTTTCTTTATCTGCTTTGGATTGGAAACTCCTGGAAATTCACTACGCGGACGTGATTGAACCCGGGATGCGGGAAGAAGCCGCAAGCGCTCTTTACGAAGCAGAACATCCGTAAGAAAACGACGAACCTGCAATATCAAGTTCGCCGTTTTTTTGTCAAATTTCTTCTTTCTTCAGTTCGGATACGAAATGACGCATATCGGCTTTGGAACGAACGGATCTTGCTTTGTCGATCCATTGCTTTTTGCTGTTCTCATTGAGTGCATTGAAGACGTCCATTGCATGCATATCTGCTGCCAATTCCATGGCAAATCCAATAGGAAGCCGACTTTCATTTTGTTCTTTCATAGAAGGGTTCACCCTTTCTTATATCAACCACGCAGGTCTGTTGATAGTATGCGTGATTGTGTGAAAGAATATACTTGACAAATAATATACTTGACACGAAACATTCTCTCTGATAGAATATTGGCAAATATAAATTTCCAAATATTTCTTTAGAGGAGGACGTTGTATGACAAAACGTGTTTGTAAAGTTGTATCGATGATGCTAATTTTGGCAATCGTGATTCAGTTGATCCCCAAAAGACTGTTTGTACAAGCAGAAACAATCTCCCTCGTTCCGGATACGGTTTCCGGTACACAAGAC
>JAGBGO010000063.1 GCA_017935905.1 Clostridia bacterium
ATCGCACAGGCCATAGATATGAATTCCTTCGCCACTGACCGAAAATTCACTGTAGCTGTCAAATTTTTGCAGCATTTCCTGGACCAGTGGGTCGGAAATTTTTTTATGGTCGATGTCCAAAAAGAACATTCCCGGCGGAATGACAAATATCTCCCCGGGTGTAATTTGGTGTGTGATGCCGCTGCGGGTAAAAGTCCCGGTGCCGGAAATCACATAATGCAAAAGCCAGAAGGGACGCACGCAGGGGCCGAAACTGTGGCCGGGATGGCATTCTTGAAAGCCGAACTGGGTAGGACTCAGTCCGGGGTACTGTTCGTTTAAGATGTAGACTACTTGTTCGTGGGAAGTCATAGGGTGCACCTCGCCGGTAAAATGTTTTTAATATCCAACATTATAACAAGTTTTGCAAACAAATAGCAACTTTTTTTCGCGATGGAGGTGTGCTATACTTTTCGTAGAATCAAAAGGGAGGTTTCCTGTATATGAAGATTACTTTTATGGGTGCGGGCAGCACCGTTTTTGCCAGAAACGTGATTGGTGACTGTATGTGTGCAGAATCGCTGAGAGACAGCGTTTTTGCTTTATATGATATTGATGGAACGCGTTTGGAAGAAAGCCGCGTGATTTTAGAGGCTATGCGCAAGGCAAAAGGTGGCTACGGGAAAATAGAATGTTATTGCGGCGTAGAGAATCGGAAAGAAGCGTTAAGAGGTGCTGATTTTGTGGTGAATGCCATTCAAGTAGGTGGCTATGACCCTTGTACGATTACAGACTTTGAAATTCCTAAGAAATATGGCCTGAACCAGACCATCGGTGATACCTTGGGCATTGGCGGTATTATGCGCACCCTTCGTACGATCCCTGTTGTGATGGACTTTGCAAAAGATATGCAAGAAGTATGTCCCGATGCTTTGTTCTTAAACTACGTAAACCCCATGGCGATGATCACGGGATATATGCAGCGGTATTCCGGTGTGAATACCCTGGGCCTTTGCCACAGCGTACAAGTTTGCACGGAAGATTTGCTCCGACAATTGGGGATGGAAGATAAATTAGAGGGGCGGAAGGAATGGATTGCCGGTATTAACCACATGGCGTGGCTTCTCAAACTTGAAGACAAAAACGGCAACGATCTTTACCCGGAGATTAAGAGCAAAATTGACGCGATTATCGACGGTCCTGCCCACCATAACAAAGTGCGTCTGGATTATATCCGGAACTTTGGCTATTACTGCACGGAATCCAGCGAACATAATGCGGAATACAATATGTTCTACATTAAGAGCAAGTATCCTGAATTGATCGAACGCTATAATATTCCTTTGGACGAGTATCCGCGGCGTTGTATTGACCAGGCGGCAACTTGGAAGAAAGAGTATGAGGAAATGATGAAGACCGGTGTCAAGGAACACAATCGTTCTCACGAATATGCCTCCAGAATTATGGAAGCTATGGTAACCGGTGTTCCGTATCAAATCGGCGGCAACGTGCTCAACACCCATCATTTAATTACCAATCTTCCGGAGGAAGCTTGCGTTGAAATTCCTTGTATGATTAACGGAACCGGTGTACATCCTTGTTTTGTGGGTGCACTCCCTGTACAATGTGCAGCCATGAATATGACCAATATTAACGTACAGCTTTTAACCATTGAAGCGGCACGGACGCTAAAGAAAGAACATATTTATCAGGCGGCGATGTTGGATCCCCATACGGGCAGCGAGTTGGATATTGATACCATCAAGAAAATGGTGGATGAACTCATTGAAGCCCACGGGGATTATTTACCTAAATTCCGTTAAGAGAGGAGTTTGCGACGTATGGAGCAGGCAAATTTAGCAAAATTGCGTGAGAAAACCAGAGTGGGTGCTTGGTACTCTCTTTGGTATGACGATCTGGAAGAAGGCAGTTTCTGGGATACGGTCAAGAATGATTTCGGTGAACCCATTCCCATTCGGTACAAACCGTTGCTGCCCGGAGGCACTTTCGACCGTTATGATTCCGGCGATGAAGCTGTGATTCAATTCCATCTGGATGAGATTTCGAAAGCCGGTATCGATTTCCTGATTTTTGATCAGACCAATAATATCGATGTGGTGAATTTTGAAGGACGTCCGTGGATTTATGAGAACTCTTTGAAGACGGCGCAGATGATTCAAAAATGGAACGAAGCCGGCAATAAGCCGATCAAATACTGCTCTGCAATCGGTGTGTATGCTACGATCTTACAGGATTACACCATTATTGAATCCGAAGCAAAGAAACTCTGGGAACGGTTTGTTGAGCAACCCTGGGGTACGCCGGAGCATCATGAATACGTAAACGGCAAGCCTTTGCTGGTCCTCTTCACCATTACCAAAGAACAGTGGGAAGCCTGGGACGGGGACAAAACTTACGCGGACCGTTTTGAAATGCGTTTCTCCGTGGGCCATGCCTACGATCCCGGTTTCTGGGGTTGGGTCATTCCCTTTGGGGCCACGGTCACGGAAGACGTGTGTTGCATCATTCCCGGTTGGTTTAAATTAAATCATCCTTTGGAGAAAGTATACAGAGAAAGAGGACGCACCTATCAGGAAAACTGGGAGCGTCTGCTTCGGGACGAAACCGTGCCGGATTTCGTCGTTATCAACTCTATTAACGAATACGCGGAGCAAACGGCCATTTGGCCGGCAGATACTTCCGGATTCCCGGAAGACAATCCCGTTGAACGATGGCTGAACCCGGAAGGGGAGGAAGATCCGTACTTGTACTGGAATATGACCAAGAAATATATTGAGAAATACCGCCGGGGAGACCGGATTTAAAGAAAGGAGCAATCCAGGATGAAGAGAAGCAGAATTTTAATTGGATTCATTGCGCTGATGCTGACGCTGGTTACGTTGGTTGGTTGCGGCGGAGGCACGGAAGCAGATCCGTCTGCCACCACGGACGCAACGATGGAGGCTACGGGAGAGCCCGGCACAACGGCAGGGGCGACGAGCAAACCTACGTCTTCTGCGACCCAAAAGCCCGGTGGAACTACGCTAAAGGAGCTTCGCGCCAAGACCCAAGTGGGCGCTTGGTACAGCCTTTGGTACGACGGTACAGGCGCGGACAGTTTCTGGGAAACGGTGACCAATGATTACGGTCAGCGCATTCCCATTTTGTACAAACCTTTGCTTCCGGACGGCACCTTTGGACGCTATGATTCATCGGACGGAGACGTGATGCAATTCCATTTACAGGAAATTGCCAAGGCCGGGATTGATTTCTTGATTTTTGATCAAACCAACGACATCGACGCACAGAATGCCAAGGGGGTAAAATGGATCAATCTGAATTCCATTAAGATGGCCAAAGCCATTACGGAGTGGAACAAGGTAAAGGGAAACCGTCAGATTCGCTACTGTTCCGCTGTCGGTACTTTCGCTTCCGTGGATAAAGCAACAGGGCAAGCGTACGCCTCCGGAAAGAAAAAATTGAACGTGATTGAAGAAGAAGCGGAAAAATTATACGCCCGTTATATTAAGCGAGAATGGGGAAGCGAGAAAAATCACGTCTACGTAGACGGTAAACCTTTACTGGTGGTGTTTACCGTGACGCAAGCAGAATGGGAAGCCTACGCCAAGTCCCACGACACCCCTTATGCGGATAAATTTACGCTGCGTTTTGCCGTAGGGCACGCCTATGATCCCGGTCTTTGGGGTTGGGTTATTCCGAAAGCACAAGTGACGGAGGACGTGGTCACCATTAACCCCGGTTGGTTTAAAGATCCGCATCCTTTGGAGAAGGTATACAGAAAAAGAGGCGAGACGTACAAAACCCAGTGGGAAACCATATTGAGTTCCAACATTACGCCCAACTTTATTGTTATTAACTCCATCAATGAATATGCAGAGCAAACGGCGATTTGGCCGGCGGATACCTCAGACTTCCCGGCGAATCATCCCATTGAGCGTTGGCTGAATAAAGACGGGCAAGAAGATCCGTATCTCTATTGGAATATGACCAAGACGTATATTCAAAAGTATCGAAACGGGGATAAGAAATGAACTATCCAAAGCAATTTATTCAGGCGACAGGCGCGTACAATACCTTTGAACAAAACGTTCCCGCCCCCTATCTGCGAAAGTCTTTTATCGCCGATTGGGAGGCGGAGGCCCGGATTGTTGTGGCATGTTGCGGCTTCTACGAACTTTACGTAAACGGGGTGCGCTATACAAAAGGTTTCTTAGCGCCCTACGTTTCCAACACGGATGACTATATTTACTGTGACGCATACACCGTGCCTTTGCAAAAAGGGGAGAACGTAATCGGTCTCCTTTTGGGAAACGGCTTCCAAAACAATCCCGGCGGTCATATCTGGGAATTTGATCGGTCGTCTTTCCGAAGCGCGCCTATGGTAGGCATTACAGTGCATTTTACCGACAGCGCAGGAAAAGAAGTCCGTATTGAAAGCGACGAAACTTTCAAAGTGGCGGAATCCCCAATTCGAAGCGACGATTATCGATTTGGCGAGTATTATGATGCCAACTTCGAAATTCCGGGATGGAACGCACCGGGCTTTGAAGACAGAACTTGGAAGCCGGCACGCATTGTAACGCCCCCTAAAGGCGAATTGCGGCTTTGCCAAGCGGAGCCCATCGTAGCAGCCGAAGAAATGAAGCCTGTGGCAATTACCCGCGAAGGCGACGGCTATATTTACGATTTCGGCGTCAACCACACCGGTCTTTGTCGTTTGCAGGTACAGGGCACGAAAGGGCAGAAAATTGAACTGCAACACGGAGAAACGCTGATCGACGGTCATTTTGACGTGGCCAACGTTTGGTTTGTGCGAGAATTTTGGCAGCGGGATAAAGAAATTGTCCATAAGGACACCTACGTCTGTAAAGGGGAAGGTACCGAAATCTATATGCCCACCTTTACGTATCACGGTTTTCGCTACGTGAAAGTTTCCGGCATTACTCCTGAGCAGGCTACGGAGAACTTGCTTACCTACGTGGTGATGCATTCGGATTTGAAATCTCGAGGAGGCTTTACCTGTTCCGATTCGATTGTAAATCAGTTACAAGAAATGACCCGGCGCAGTGACATTTCTAATTTCCACTATTTTCCTACCGATTGCCCCCACCGGGAGAAGAACGGCTGGACGGCAGATGCAGCGCTTTCCAGTGAACAAGTACTGCTGAATTTCTCTCCGGAAGTGAGTTATCGGGAGTGGATGCGCAACATTTGTAAAGCGCAGGATGAGCGCGGCGCTTTGCCCGGCATTATTCCTACCGGCGGGTGGGGATTCCAATGGGGCAACGGCCCTGCTTGGGATAGCGTTTTGGCATATTTGCCCTACTACACGTACGTGTATCGGGGTGAAACGGAGATGATCCGGGAATCTGCAGATTCCTTTGTGGCTTATTTGAAGTATCTCACTACTCGGGTAGACGAAAAGGGACTGCTTCACATCGGTCTCGGGGATTGGTGCCACGTAGGGGGGATTCCACCCAAAGCACCTTTAGAGGTAACGGATACCGTTATGGGGATGGATATTGCCGGTAAAATGGCGGTGATGTTTGACGCAGTAGCTATGCCGGAACAACGGGATTTTGCCAAGAAGGTTGCAAATGACTTTAAGCAGGCCATTCGTACCCATTTAATTGACTTTGACACGATGCTTGTGCTTGGCGCTTGCCAGACTTGCCAGGCTATGTGTTTACATTACGGTGTATTTGAGCCATCCGAACAGGAAGCGGCTTTCGCACGCTTGCTTGAACTGATTCATCAGGCTGACGATCACTTCGACGTAGGTGTGCTGGGCGGCAGAGTCATCTTCCACGTACTGTCTAAATTTGGTTACAGCGATCTTGCTTATAAGATGATTACCCGTCCGGATTTCCCGTCTTACGGATACTGGATTGAACAAGGTGCTACGACTTTGTGGGAAAGTTTTGATCAAAACCGTGTGGATTCACAAAACCATCATTTCTGGGGCGATATCAGCGCTTGGTTTATCAAGTGGTTGGCAGGCATTCATTTTAACCCCACCGGCAGAGATATCACCCAAGTGGAAATCCGCCCCACTTTCGTGCAGGCACTCACCTTTGCGGAAGCCTACTATGATGCGCCTCTTGGCAGAATTTCCTCCGCTTGGAAACGAGATGGCGAAGCGATTTTGCTCCACGTTCAGATTCCGGAAGGCATGCAGGCTTCCCTTGTGCCGGAAAAGGGCTATATATGGACGCAAATTGAAACAGGAACCTATCGAATTATAAAAAAAGGAGACAAAAATGATGAAACGTTCAGCAATTAACAAAGCATTGAAAGAATTGGAAGCCATGTGTGAAGCGTACCGTTTTGCGCTTCCGCCTTTCTGCCATTTTACACCGGAAGAATGGCAGCATATTGGACACGAGTACGACGAAGTACGGGATTGTATGTTAGGTTGGGATATTACAGATTTCGGTTTAGGCGATTTTGACAAATGCGGGTTCTCTCTGATTACCATTCGCAACGGAAATCGGCAGATGGCTGACAAATATCCCAAAGTATACGCGGAGAAAATTCTGTACTTGAAAGAGGGACAATGCGCCTGCAATCACTTCCATTGGTTTAAGACGGAAGATATTATCAACCGGGGTGGCGGCAACGTGCTGATTCGGGTATACAACAGCCTGCCCAATGAAGAAATTGATTATGAATCCGACGTTACGGTGCATACGGATGGCCGCACCTATACGGTTCCCGCCGGCACGCAAATTCGTCTGACGCCGGGTGAAAGTATTCACATCCAGCAGTATTTATACCATGATTTTGCCGTAGAAGCAGGTTCCGGGCCGGTTCTGCTGGGTGAAGTCAGCCAGTGCAATGACGATAACACCGATAACCGTTTTAACCCGCCTGTCGGACGTTTCCCCACCATTGAAGAAGACGAGCCTCCGTACCGGCTCCTTTGTAATGAATATCCAAAAGCTTGATGGGAGGCAGCCTTAAATGATAGACGTAGTTGCTTTAGGCGAATTGTTGATTGATTTTACAAACGTAAGTACTGATTGTGACGGTTATCCCACCATGGCGGCACATCCCGGCGGCGCGCCTGCCAACTTCCTGGCGGCGCTCAGTAAATTTGGTGCTAAGACGGCGTTGCTTGGAAAAGTAGGAAACGATACCTTCGGCAAATTGCTTGCAGGCACCTTGGACCAAGCCGGTATTTCCACCCGGGGCCTCGTGATGGCAGAGGACGTTTTTACTACGTTAGCCTTTGTAACCCTGGACGAAACCGGAAACCGGGAATTTGCTTTTGCCAGAAAGCCCGGTGCCGATACAAAGTTATCTTTTGAGGAACTGGATTTGTCTTTAATCGACGAGACCGGCGTGTTCCATTTCGGCACGCTTTCTTTAACCGATGAACCTGCCAGGGATGCAACTTACAAAGCGGTCGCTTATGCCAAAGAAAAGGGCAAACTCATTACCTACGACCCCAATCTTCGAAAGCCCCTTTGGGCAAACTTGGAAGACGCCAAAGTGCAACTTCTATGGGGCCTTGGTCAAGCGGACGTGGTGAAGATCAGCGATGAAGAAGTGGAATTTCTGTTTGGTTTAGGCGTGGAAGAAGGTGCCAGACACATTCTTGCCCACTATGGCGTTCAGTTGGTGTTCGTCACTTGCGGCGCAGATGGTTGTTTCTTTATGAACGGCCGCGCCTCCGGCCACGTGCCCTCGCTTCAGGGCATTTCAGTGAAAGATACCACCGGCGCCGGGGATATTTTCGGCGGCAGTGCGGTGTGGAAACTTTTGCAGTTGGGTAAAATGCCCGGGGATTTAACTGAATCTGAATTAAGGGACGTTGTAAGCTTCGCTTGCACCGCCGCAGGCCTTTCTACCACCCGTCCGGGCGGCATTTCCAGTGTGCCGGCATATAGCGAAGTGATATCTTATTTATAAATGATCAACAGGAGGAAACAGTTTTATGCAGCAACCGAATCGAATCATCCATTTAATCTGCAACGCCCATATCGACCCGATTTGGCAATGGGATTGGCCTGAGGGTGCAAGCGCTACCCTCTCTACCTTTTATTCTGCAGTGAAACTGTGCCGTGAATTTGACTACGTGTTCTGCCATAACGAAGTCACCGTTTATAAATACGTGGAAGAATATGCCCCTGAATTATTTGCTGAAATCCAAGAATTGGTCAAGGCAGGTAAATGGCATATTATGGGTGGCTGGTATCTCCAACCGGATTGCAATATGCCCTCCGGTGAAAGTTTTGTCCGTCAGATTCGGGAGGGACAACAGTATTTCCGAGAGAAATTTGGCATTGTGCCTACTACCGCCATTAACTTCGATCCCTTCGGACATACCGTAGGGCTTGTACAGATTATCAAAAAGTGTGGACAGGACAGCTACATTTTTATGCGGCCATACGCTCGTGAATTAAATTTGCCCTGCGAGCAATTTATCTGGAGAGGGTTAGACGGAAGCGAAATCAAAGGTGCCCGCAGCATCGGCGGCTACAATACGCCTTTGGGTGAAAGTGCTTCTGCTATTCGGGAACGGACTGAACAACAAGATTTCCCCGTTGGAATGGTGCTTTGGGGCGTGGGCAACCACGGCGGCGGTCCTTCCCGTAAAGACTTAGCGGATATTCGGCGGGAATTGCTTCCGGATACGCAGATTCAGTACGTGCATTCTACCCCGGAAAAATTCTTTTCGGCCATTTCCCCGGAAGCGGTTTTTGACCAATCTCTCCATATTTCCATGCCGGGATGTTATACGTCTATGTACCGTGTGAAAGAAAAACACGCAAGATTAGAAGCAGAACTGTATATGGCGGAGAAGATGGCTGCTGTTGCCTATGCAAGGGGCGCTTTAAAGGATTATCCGGAAAATGCCTTGCAAACGGCCACACAAGACTTACTGAATGCAGAGTTCCACGACATTTTACCGGGAAGTTCTATCCAATGCGCAGAAGACGCAGGCCTCAAACTGTTGGATCACGGCCTTTTGGAAGCAGAACGCGTGAAGATCAAATCCTTTTTCGCCCTTTCTGCCGCCCAGTCTCCGGCCGCCGACGGGGAATATCCCATTGTGGTCTTTAATCCGCATCCTTACGCACTTTGCGACAACGTGGAATGTGAGTTTATGCTGGCGGATCAAAACTGGAAAGATGATATTTTGTCCCGGATTACGGTTTTGGATGAGCATAGAAATCCCGTTCCTTATCAGGTGATCAAAGAAGAGAGCAACCTGAATTTGGACTGGAGAAAGCGGATTGTTTTTGAAGCCCGGCTGAAACCTATGGCACTGACTCGCTACAGTGTGTACGTAGAGTTTGTACCCACGGAAAAAGTGGCGAAAAAACCGGTGTTCGTATTTGACAACGGACGCAAATACGTCCGCATTAACCCGGATACGGGACTTCTGGAATCTTACAAAATCCACGGTGTGGAATATATTGGGGAAGGCTTTGGTCTGTGCAGTTTTGAAGACAATGCGGATCCCTGGGGCATGGGTAACCACCAGTTACAGCGTATGGGAACGGGTGAAAAAGCTTTCGCCCTCTCTAAGCATCCCGATGGTCCTTTCAAGGGGATGCAAAGCGTACAAGTGATTGAAGACGGCGATATTTACCTTGGTATTGAAGCCTACTTTGAATGTGACAACACCCGGGCAAGGATTCTTTATAAGATTTATAAGAATAATGATGATTTGGATATTGACGTTACCTTATATATGGGTGACATTGATCGAATTATGAAACTCAAGTTCCCGCTGACCGTTTCCGGGCAGCTCATTGGACAGACTGCATTTGGAACAGAGCCCCTTTTTACCGACGCCAGAGAGAACGTGGCACACCGATTCCTGGCAGTGGATCAAGGAGACAAATGTGTTGCGCTGTTAAACAAAGGCGTTTACGGCAGCCATTACGAACAGGGAAGCGTTTATATGTCTTTGGTGCGGGGCGTTACGTATTGTGCCCATCCCATCAATGACCGTCCGCTGATTCCTCAAGATCGGTTTACAAAGAAAATCGATCAAGGGGAGAATAATTACTCATTTAGGTTGACGGTTACCAATCGCAATCAATTGGAACGGAAGACGGCGGAATTTGTGATGCCGCCTTATGCGCTGAATATTTTCCCCATTCCAAGTACGGCTACGGATTTTGCTGACTTTGATCTTAAACTGGGTGGCGATGTTATTGCACTGCCTGCACTTAAGAAAGCCTGGGGGAAGGACGCTTTGATTCTTCGCCTGCAGAACAATACGCCGGAATCGGTAGATTCCTACGTGCAACTAAACGGCGTGCATTTACCCCTTCATTTTGGCAAGTATGAAGTGAAGACGGTGGTGTATGAAAAGGGCCGGCTTACGGAGTCTTATGAGATGTTGGTATAGTAAAAATATTTGTCGTTTGGTACCCATGTTTTTACGAAAATATGGGTACCAAATTTGAAAAAACTTGATTTGGTACCCATGTCCTCGGTTATAAGATAATGGTTGGCTTACTCTTCAGATACTCGCTGATGGTCATCCCTAATTGTTTC